>NZ_JBHUHX010000003.1:0-2556 GCF_042682685.1 Thiorhodococcus fuscus | reverse complement strand
GCTCGACTGGAGCAAGCTCAGCTGGGACATCGACGGCAACAGCAGCACCACCGATGTCGGCTTCAGCCTCGGCGACATCGTCTCGGCCAAGGCCACCAGCGATACCAGCCTGACCATTGCGCTGACCAGCGCCAAGGCCGCCGCGCTGGCCGCCACCAGCGGCTATGGCGGCGTCAACGACACCCTCGACGTCAGCGCCGGCTTCGCCCGCGATCGCGCCGGCAATGCCGCCACCACCGACGCCAAGGCCAACGCCGTCATCACCATCGCCGGAGCCGACACCACCCCCCCGACCACCACCATCGCCAGCGGCGCCTATGCCGAGGACACGCGCACCCTCACCCTCACCGGCACCCACTTCGACGACCTGCTCGAATCCGGCGAGGGCGCCAACACCGACATCAAGGGCCGCCTCGACTGGAGCAAACTCAGCTGGGACATCAACGGCGACGACGCCACCACCACCAACGTTGGCTTCACGCTCGCCGACATCGGCTCGGCCAAGGTCACGGATGCCAGCCATCTGAGTATCGTCCTCACCCAACCCAAGGCCCTGGCCCTGACCACCACCGCCGGCTACGGCATCACCGCCGGGGCCGACACCCTGGATGTCAGCGCGGGTTTCGCCCGCGATCTGGCCGGCAACGCCGCCACCACCGACGCCGCGAGCGACGCGCCGCTCTCGCTCACACCCGTCGTCGACCTCAACGGCACCGGCACCGGCGGCACCGGGATCGCTCACGGCGCCAGCCTCAGCGGCGATCCGCTCGCCTTCACCAGCGGCGACACCAATCTGGCGCTCGGCAACAGCGCGACTTTCGCCACCCTCAAGGTGACCTTCGCGACCGCCGACATTCAGGACGGCGCCAGTGAAGCCCTCGAAATCGATACCGCCACGTCGGGAGGGAGCATTGCGCTCAACTTCGCGAATGGCGCCAACATCCCGGATGTCGTTTTGTCGGGTACGACCTATGCGGTCACGGCCACCGTGAGCGGTGGGATCAGTACGCTGAGTTTCGCCAAATCGGGCGGTGGAAGCCTGAGCTTGACCCAAGGCGAAACCCTGCTCGACGCCCTGCGCTACCACAACAGCGCCGCGACCCCCACCAACGGCGACCGTGCCTTCCAGGTCAGCGTCAACGACGGGAGCGCCGACAGTGCCGCCGCCACCTTCCTGGTCAGTGGCGACGGCGACGGCATCGGCGCCGCCGAAGAGGACGCCGTGCCCACGCTCAGCAGCGTCGCCGGCGACGGCAACGGCGACGGCATCGTCGACAGCGTGCAGAACAACGTCACCTCGGCCCAGGTGAGCGACGCCGCCGGCAACAGCAGCTACGTCACCCTCGCCACCGACTCCGGCACCCGCCAGACCAACGTCGTCGTCAACGACGCGCCCGACCCCAGCGAACTGCCCGAGGCGCTGCAGGGCAGCCAATTCCTCCAGAGCGTCATCAGCTTCGACCTGGCCGACGTCACCCCCGAGAGCACCCAGCGCGTCAGCGTCTATGTCGACGCCAGCCTGGCGGTCAACGACTACATCAAGCAGGACAAGGACGGCCAGTGGGTCAGCGTCAAGAACACCCCCGGCAGCAACTTCAGCATCACGCTCTCGGACGACGCGACCAAGAAGATCATCGCCTTCGACATCGTCGATCAAGGTGATCTCGACCTCAACCGCACCCCAGGGCAGATCAGCGACCCGGGCGGTGCCGCCTTCACCAACAGCGTTCCCGTGATCAACAGCGACGGTGGCGGCGCCACCGCCGCCGTCACCATCGCCGAGAACACCCGCGCCGTCACCACCGTGGCGGCCACGGATCCGGATGTGGGCGACAGCCTGACCTACAGCCTCAGCGGCGGCGCCGACCAGGCCAAGTTCAGCCTCGACGCCACCAGCGGCGCGCTGAACTTCATCGTTGCGCCCGATTACGAGGCCCCCACCGATGCCGACGCCAACAACGTCTACGTCGTTCAGATCACCGCCACCGACATCTATGGCGCCAGCGACACCCAGACGCTCAACGTCAGCGTGAGCGACGTCGACGAGGGCGGTGGCGCGGTGAATCGCCCGCCGCTGGCGATCGACGATGCCTTCACCCTCACCACCGGTGCCACCGCAACCCTTGACGTCTTGGCCAACGACAGCGATCCCGACGGCGACACCCTGACCCTGAGCGCCGTCACTCCGGGGATCGGCACGCTCACGCTCGTCGACAACGCGATCCGCTACACCGCCAGCGGCTTCGACAGCCTCGCCGTCGGCGAGCATGCGAGCGATACCTTCACCTACACCGTCAGCGACGGACACGGCGGTACGGATCAGGCCACGGTCACGGTCGATGTGGTCGGCGCCGATCCCTCGACGCGCACCTGGCAAGCCGTCGGCGGCGACTGGCGGGGCCAGGGCGAGGCCGGCGTCGCACTCTTCGCGGCGACGTCGGGTCAGTTCGCGCTCTACGACACCACCGATGGCGTGGCCGATGGACAGGGACAGTTTCAGAGCGACACCAGCGCGGCCTGGCAGGTCCTGCTCGGCGACTGGAATGGCGATGGCAT
>NZ_JBHUHX010000002.1:0-107761 GCF_042682685.1 Thiorhodococcus fuscus | reverse complement strand
AACGACCTCGCGATCATGCCACGCATCGACGCCACCTACGGCCAACCCGACGGCTGGCAGGGCGGCCCGGGCCTGGGGCTGCTGACCGAGGCCCAGATCGGCGCCTACACAGCAATGGTCGAAGATCTGCACAACTAGTGGCGAACCCAGGTTCGTCGGCGCGATGGCCTTGACCGAGCACCTCCAACAGGTCGCAGACGAGGCGATCGCCACCTGATCGCACGGCGGGCCGCAACCGACCGAGCACGAGGTCGGCGGCCCGCGATCAACCGCCGAGCGCGGTCCCCAGAACGTCTTCCAGCTCGGTGCCTGATCTCTGGATGTCCCCAATGACAGCGTCGAACCTGCTCTTCGGCGCCAACGGTCTGATGACCGTTGCGGATTTCCAACATTTCACCTACATCGCCCCCGATCACTTGTTTCCCTACCCGGCATCCGATTTCGCTTCCCCCTATTATCCGAGGCCAATGAAATCGGCCTGCCCATAGACGACATGACCGCGCTCAACCGCTGCGAGGGGTTCGCGTCGCACCCCACTGGACAGATAGCAAAGGCACATCCCGTCATCTTGCTTACAATAGGGTGCCTCCGAGCGAACCGGCTCGGCACTGATTCGAGAGCCATCAGGGCTCGATCCAAAAGAACCCAGGAGAGGCGATGAACGCCATTTATCTACTATTGGTCGGCCTAGGCACCATGGCGCTGGGCTATTTCGTCTACTCGAAGTTCGTCGCCGAGAAGCTGTATCGACTGGACCCGAACTTCGTGACACCCGCGCACGAGCTGCGCGATGGCATCGATTACATCCCCACCAACAAATTCGTGCTCTGGGGGCATCACTTCACCTCCGTTGCCGGGGCAGCGCCGATCGTCGGGCCGGCGATCGCGGTCTTCTGGGGCTGGCTACCGGCCTTCCTCTGGGTGACCATCGGCACCGTCTTCATGGCAGGGGTGCACGATTTCGGCGCACTCTGGGCCAGCGTGCGGCACCGTGGCCAGTCGATGGGCGCGCTCACCGGCAAGGTCATCGGTCATCGTGCCAAGTCACTCTTCATGGTCGTCATCTTCCTGCTGCTGCTGATGGTCAACAGCGCCTTCGCGGTGGTCATCGCCAAGCTGCTGGTTCATGATCCCGCCGCCACGATCCCTGCATGGGGGGCGATCGTGGTCGCGCTGATCATCGGACAGGCGATCTACCGCTACCGCATGGGCCTGCTGTGGCCGTCCATCATCGGCGTCGCGGTGCTCTATGCCCTCATTTTCGTCGGCCAGGCCTATCCGCTCAGTCTGCCGGATCAGGTCATGGGTCTGTCGCCGAACGCACAGTGGATCCTAATTCTCTTCGCCTATGCCGCCATCGCCTCCATGCTGCCGGTCTGGGTGCTGCTGCAGCCGCGCGACTACATCAACGGCCTCCAGCTCTTCATCGGTCTCGGATTGCTCTACGCAGCGACCATCATCGCAGCACCGGACGTGGTCGCGCCCATGATCAACCAGAACCTGCCCGAGGGCACCCCGCCCCTGGTGCCACTGCTCTTCGTCACCATCGCCTGCGGGGCCATCAGCGGCTTCCACGGGCTGGTCGCCTCCGGCACCAGCTCCAAACAGCTCGACAAGGAGACGGACGCACGCTTCGTCGGCTATTTCGGTGCCGTCGGCGAGGGCATGCTGGCCCTGGCGGCCATCATTTGCACGGTCGCCGGTTTCGCTACGGTCTCCGAATGGGAAGGCGTCTACTCCAGCTTCGGCCAAGGCAGCCTGGCCGCATTCGTCAACGGCGGTGGGCGCATCCTGGCCGATGGCCTGGGCATCTCGCCTGAGCTCGGCGGAACCATCCTCTCGGTGATGGCCATCCTCTTCGCCGGCACCACCATGGACACCGGCATGCGCCTACAGCGCTACGTGATCCAGGAAGTCGGTGAGATGACCACGTTCAAGCCGCTTCAGAACGGCTACGTCGCCACCGGCGTGGCGCTGGTAACCTGTTTGGCCCTCGCCTTCGGTGCGGGCGGCGACGGATCCGGCGGCATGCTCATCTGGCCCCTGTTCGGAACCACCAACCAGCTGCTCGCCGGCCTGACACTGGCCATCCTGTCCGTGATCCTGGCGCGTCTCGGCCGCCCCATCGTCTTCACTGCGATCCCCCTGGCCTTCCTGCTGGCCATGACGGTCTACGCCTTGCTGATCCAGCTCGGCAGCTTCTGGTCCGATGGTAATTGGCTGCTGATCGGCATGGATCTGATCATCCTGGTCGCCGCCCTTTGGGTCTCCGTGGAGGCCGGGCTCGCGCTCGCCAAGCGCAGCGCGGACCTGCCGACATGAGCCCAACCGACGGGAACGAGGAAACACTCAAGGGCTGGCGGCGCTTCGAGGAACTCCTGCGGGAGTTCTACGTAGCGCCCTACCGGCGCACCTTCGGCCGCGCCCGGCGCGATCAGGACGATCTCTTCATGCTCATGGTCTTCGCCGAGAGCCTGGGGGTACCCAACCCGGTCGGCTGGTACACCCTGGAACTGATGCCACTGCTCTACGAGCAGTTTCACGACTGGCACCGTCGCATGGGGCTCGAGCATTCGCCGCTCGATGACATCCGATGCTGCTGAGGCTCGCCGCAGAGCGCCGTCTGCTCTTCTTCGGCGGCAAGGGCGGAGTCGGCAAGACGACGACCGCCTCGGCGGTCGCCCTCGCCGAGGCCGAGCGGGGCCGTCGCGTGCTGCTGGTCTCGACCGATCCGGCCCACAACCTGGGGCACCTCTGGCAGCGGCGCATCGGACCCGATGCGGTCGAGATCGCGCCCAATCTGGAGGCGATCGAGCTGGATCCGCAAGGCATCGCGGACGCCCATCTGGAGCAGGTTGGCCGTTCGTTACGGCGGCTGATGCCGGCCAATCTCTCGGGCGAGGTCGACCGTCAGCTCGCGCTCGCGCGTCAGGCACCGGGGCTGCACGAGGCAGCCCTGCTCGAACGCATCGCCGATCTGGTCCACCACCACTTCCATCACGGCGACGGCGAGGGTCTGCTGATCTTCGACACGGCCCCCTCCGGCCACACGGCACGGCTGCTGGCCCTGCCGGAACTGATGTCGACCTGGACCGAGGGTCTGCTGCGCTCGCGTCACAGCGCCAACAAGCTCGGAGACGCCTTCCGGCGCATGAACCCGGACGAGGTGGCGCGCCGCACCATCGGCAGCCCGGACCGCGACGACCAGATTCTCTCGGTGCTGGAACGACGGCGTCTGCGCTTCGCCTCGCTGCGCGATCATCTGAAGGAGCAGGCGAATACCGCCTTCGTGCTGGTGCTGATGGCGGAGCGTCTACCGGTGCTGGAGTCGATCGAGCTGCGCGCGCAACTGGCCGACCAGGGCATCCCGGTCGGGGCGCTGGTCGTCAATCGTCGCTCGCCCCAAGACGCGGGCGAGTTGTTGGAACGGCGCCGAGGTCAGGAGGAAGCCTGTCTCAAGGATCTCGCCGCCGCCCTGCCCGACCTGCCGATCGTCGAGACCCCGCTGCTCGCAACCGAACCGGTCGGGGCCGAGGCACTGCATCAACTCGCCAGGCATTGGGGAAATCGCACGGCTCCAGCATGACGCAACGACGCCGATCGCCGGCGCCCGTCTCATTTCGGTGGAACGAAAGCGAACGCGCAGAGTGCGGGTTGCGGTCTATTGTGAACGGAAGCGACAACTGGACAGCCTATCGCTGCAACAGAGTAAGACGCTCCTGGATCGGATCCAAAACGGGCGACAGCTTGCGCCGCATGAGACTACCGAGCGTGGCGGAGTCGCTCAGGATGGGCCGCAGTAGACCATAGCCGACCCCGGAGAGCAGGCGCATGGCGGCGATCTCGGGCGCCAGCGCGGGAAGCTCGGCCAGAATCTCGGCGACCGAGGGATCGGGATCTGCCGGATCGACAAAGGCGTCGGCATCGGCGATCAGCTCGGCGATGTCCCTATCCGGGTCGCCCTCGGGCCTCACTGGCGCAAGAAAGTCGCGCAGACAGGCGAAGGCGGCGAGGATCACCTCTTGGGTCGGCGGCTTGGCCAGCGCCGAGGCGGCGGTCGAGACGAGAAACTGACCAGAAGACGCGTAGAGCCACTGGATCAAAGCGGCAACCGGGTCCGATTCGGCTAGACGGTGCAGGACATCCGGACAGGCTCGGGCGGGGCTGGAAACACAGAGCGCATCGGGCAGGGCGCGCATGAAGCCGACGAGATAGGCCGGCTTGCGCGCCGATCGGTGCCAGAGCTCGACGATACGGCTGTCATCCAGCAAACCGGACTGAAGCACCAGCTGCACCGACTCCATGATGTCTTCGTGGTCGGTCTCGAACGGCAGATGCTCGACCAGATAGTCGGCGAGCAGCGGTCCCATGCGTCCCCGGACGACCTGCGGATTGGTTAGCATGCGCCGCGCGTTGGCCGCGTCCTCCATCGCCCACCAGGCGCGCCGCGCCAACTCATCGTCGAGACCGGGCGCGCAGACAGCGGCGACGACCGCCTCGGGCTCGCCGAGCATCAGCAATTGCTCCAGACTGCCGTCACGCATCTGACCCATGCGGGTCCAGCGGCTCAGATAGACGGGATAACCGCCGGGCGAACCCAGCACATGGCCCGAGATGGTCTCTCTGACCCAACGCAGATACTGCTCGGGACGGGTCGTCGGATTGAGCTGCAGACTGAGCTCGCCACGCTCGGTCAGTCCCAGAACCCGCAGTTTGGACGTATCGATACGGATCGCGAGCGGCTTGCTCGCAAGCAGCACGTTGAGCCGGAGACTGTCCTCGTGGCTGAGTTCCATCGAGCGTCCAGGGCGACTCCGTCCAGAAACCCTAAGATGCGTTCGGCGGCGTGAAGTTGGCGTCCTTGGGATTGAGGAAGATGAAGTGAAACTGGCCGGGTTCGATCTCGACGTAGTCCATGGTCGCCTGATCCAGCAGGGGCACCTGCTCCGGGGTCATGATGACCTCGATCCCATCGCAGGTCATACGAATGTCGTCCTCGGTCAGTTCGTCGAAGCCCATCCGATAGTCGATGCTTCCGTCCGCCTGCTGGGCGGCGGCCAGACGTAGAGGCATACCTTCGGTACCGCCTTGCTTGGCGGCCTTGAGGACCTGTTCGGCGGCGGCGGCTGTGAGTTTGAACATCGCTAAACCCTATCCTATTGGCTATCCGCTTGGAATCGATGGACAGTTTACCATCGGGCTCGAAATCGGGTGGTGCCGTGACCGACCATCCGATGGCTCGAACGATCAACCACCCAGGCAATCCCTCACGTGAGCCAGGAATCGGTCGGTCCAGCGCGCTGATCCCACGCCACGCAGATGGCTGTAGCAGGCCAGCAGGTTGCCTTGCACGACGCCATCGTGCGCGCCGTCGATCCCCACACCGCGCAGCACCCGATAGGCATAGCGCCAGGATGGATTCGGCTGGATCAGGGCCGAGTGATGGAATTCATGGGCGGCGATCTCGACCGATCCCGAGTGCACGCGCGGCCAGGGGAAGGCGTCGGTCTCGCTCAGGCGCACATAGCCACGCCCCTGTGGACCGGAGCGCATCTCGACCTCGGCCTTGAGCGCGCCGACCATGGACCCTCGTTCGCCCTTCCAGTGCAGCCCTTCGCACAGATACATGAGACCACCGCACTCGGCATAGACCGGACCGCCGTCAGCAATGAATTCGGCGATGTGCTGGCGCATGGAGCGGTTCTCTTCGAGCGCGCGCATCCGGCACTCGGGGAAGCCTCCGCCGATGAAGAGCGCATCCACCTCGGGCAACTCGGGATCCCGGAGCGGACTGAAGGGGACCAACTCGGCACCCGACTCGGCAAAGGCGCGCAGATCGTCCGGATAATAGAAGCCGAACGCCTCGTCGCGCGCGATCCCGATCCGCAGCGTCGGACCCGCCTCATGGCGCACCTGCATCGGGCGGCTGGAGACGTGCGGACGGGCGCCCTCCTCGGCGACTGCGATCAGCCGATCGACATCGAGCTGATCGGCCACCCGGTGGCGGATCGCCTCGACCCAACGCTCGGCGTCGCCCGCCTCGTTGCTCGGGATGAGCCCGAGATGACGCTCGGCGATGGCGATCTCATCGTCGCGGCGCAACAGACCGAGCACCGGAAGATCCGTGTAGTGCTCGACCACCCGCACCAGATTTTCGCCGTGACGCATGCCGCCGACCTTGTTCAGGATGACGCCGGCGATGCGAAGCGCGGGATCGAACGCCTGATAGCCCAACAGCAGGGGTGCGATTCCACGCGCCATGCCGTGACAGTTGACGACCAGCACCAGGGGCGAGCGCAACTGCTTGGCCAGCTCGGCATTGCTGAAGGCGCCGTCCAGATGGGTGCTGTCGAAGAGCCCGACATTCCCCTCGATCACGCCCAGATCGGCCGTCTCCAGCTCGCGCGCGAAGACCTCGGCGATCTCGGCCGAGGCCATGGTGTGATAGTCGAGGTTGTAGCACTGGCGATCGGCGGCCTGGGTCAGCCAGAGCGGATCGATATAATCCGGCCCCTTCTTGAACGGCTGGACGGCCAGGCCGCGACGGCGGAACTCGCGGCAGAGCCCGATCGAGAGGGTGGTCTTACCCGATGATTTCTGGGGTGCCGCGATATAGAGATGTGCCATGTAACGGGAGCCGGAAACGCCTGACCGGGGCTCAGGCCGGCTTGGCGAAGGCGGCTTCGCCCAGGGTTTCCTCGTCGACCGGGACCACGTCGTCGGCCAGCGACTCAGGAAGAAACTGGAGGACACGCACGCCGACGGCCGTGATCAGCAGTCCAACGGCCACGCCGCCGAGCCCGAGCAGGAGCTCGGGGATGGACGGCCAATAGGATGCGGCGCGCCCGCCGACCCCATCGCCGAAGCCGGACTCCAGGATCGTCTGACCGGGGAACAGCGGCATGGGATAGGCCTGACTGCCAATGATGACGACGTACATGGTCGAGAACCCGCCGACGATGACCAGCGCAGCCGCTGCAGCGACCCAATTGCAGTTCTTGCCCTTCTCCGGGTGATAGAGGATTCCCAGCGGCAGCAGACCGCCGATCAGGATGCTGCCGACCCAGAAGGCGAAGGTGTAGATCCCGCCGCGCAACAGTAACCAGGACTCGAAGTCGTCGTGCTTGGCCGCGTAGAGATTGGTCAGATGGTAGATCAGCATGAAATAGAGCGAACCGGCGACGAAGATGGCCAGCAGATTCTTGAGCCGGCGCAGGATCTTGGGACCGATCACGCGTCCCTCGTCGGCGAAGGCGAACATGAGCACCAGCAGAAAGACCGAGAGTCCGTAGGCGAAGGAAAGCACAACGAACATGGGACCGAGAATGGCCGCGCTATAGGCCTCGCGCGCCACCAGGAAGCCGAAAATGGATCCGGTACCCGTGGTCAGCGCCAGACGCCAGAAGAGCGCGAGGATACCCACCGGGCGGTTGAAGGGTCCGCCCTGACGGTCCGCCATGGTCCAGAGATAGGCGATGACGATCGCCATGAACCCCGTATAGAGAAAGATGTTCCAGGCGAAGATGGAGCTGAAGTTGTAGCTGGTGATGGCGACGATCAGTCGCTCGGGACGCCCCAGGTCGGTGACCAGAATCAGGAGTCCGCCCACCAGGAGCGCGACCGCGAGCAGCCCGGATAGCCGTCCCAGCGGTTTGTAGATGGGCTTGCGAAAGACGGTTCCGATCGAGGCGATGTTGAGCGCCCCGGAGGCGGCGATGACGAGGAAGACCGCGAAGACGTGCGGCAGCCCCCAGACCACCGCGTTGTTCATGCCGGTGACCCAGTGTCCCTGATGCTCCATATAGCCGAAGGACAGCGTGCCGATCCCGATCACGGCGGCGAGGATGCCGAGGATGCCCCAGAAACGCGCCGGAGGGATCCGCCATTCGCGATAAACGATTCGTTTCATCATCTCTCGTCGTCCTTACTAGACGCCCGCATAGCGCACGCCGGTATTCAACTCAAGATCCTCGCGGATCTGACGGGTCGGAAGCGCCTTCAGCAACTGGCTGATCGGGCTTTCGGGATCCTTCAGATCGCCGAAGACGATTGCGTTGTGCCCCTCGGCCGCGCAGGCATCGGCGCAGGCGGTGGAGTCCTCGCCATAGTCGCGGCGGTCGACGCAAAGGTCGCAGCTCTCGACGCAGCCCTTGCCGCGCGGCACGCTGGTCAGCTGACCCTTGAGTTCTTCATGAATGAAGCTGCGCGCCTTGTAGGGACAGGCCATCATGCAGTAACGGCAGCCGATGCAGAGATGGCGATCGACGATCACGATGCCGTCGGCGCGCTTGAAGGAGGCACCGGTCGGGCAAACGTCGACGCACGGAGGATCCTCGCAGTGCTGACACATCATGGGCAGATTGGTGATGCGTCCGGTCTGATTGTCCTGCAGCTTGACCTTGCGGATCCACACCGCCTTCTGCTGATCCCACTTGGACTCGGACAGAGGCTTGGGCTTGGTCTGCAGATCCAGGCCGTTTTCGCGATCGCAGGCATCGATGCAGGCCGAGCAGCCATCGGCGCACTTGGCCGTATCGATCACCAACCCCCAACGCACGTCGCTACTTACCGACGCCGCACGGGGCGCTGCCTCGACCACATGCAGGATGACGCCCGGAGCCACCATGGCGGCACCGACGCCGACCGCCGCACCGATGAAGGTGCGGCGCTCGCGATCGACCGGTTCGAGATTCGCGCGATTCTCGTCTTTCATCTCAGCGTTCTCCCCCGCCCGAATGGGCGTGAGCCAAGTGCCCCGGCCGTCCGACGCCTGCGTGAGCGGCCTGGGCCCCAGGACCCGACTCGGGTCGGTTGGGAATGGACGCATGGCAGTCGAAGCAGTTCAGGTCTACGGCCGCGTAGGCGTGGCAGGCGCCACAGAACTGATCGGGACGGTTGATGGGCTGCGCCTCATGCTCGGCGTTGTAACTGATATGGCAATCCACGCAGCCGGCCAGACTGTATTTGGTCCCGCGAATACCTTCGTGGACGGTCGCAGTGCGCTGATGCTTGATGAACTCGAAATGCATGCGTCGCATCCGCTCCGTCGGCTCGACGCAGGCGTCCAACCCGGCGGCGCGGGAACCCTCGACCACGTAGCGTTTCACCTCGTCTGCCAGGACGGTCTGGGCGACCAAGACCCAAATCAGTCCCAGGAAGAGACTCGCCTTCAGGGCGGCTTTAGCCATCGATCCCTCCATCCGGATTATTCGCCCAGACCCATCTTGATGTAGCCCGTCGGGCAAACGTCGGCGCAGATATGGCAGCCGATGCACTTGGCATAGTCGGTAGCCACATAGCGGCCGGTGGTGCGGCTGTCCTTCTCGACCCGGTAGACGGCGTCCTGCGGGCAGTAGATGACGCAATTGTCGCACTCGAAGCACATGCCGCAGCTCATGCAGCGCTTGGCCTCGTCAATCGCCTCCGGCTCGGTCAGACCGATGACGCGCTCGTGGAAATGCCCAAGCACGTCATCCTTGCTCGGCACCTCTTCCTTGCGCAGATTGCGCGAGACGAAATTGAAGTGCCCCAGGAAGAGCTCGTCGTGCGGAATGACCTCGGCGCCAGAGCGATCCTCGTAGTTGTGGATCGCATAGTTGGCGTCGGAGGTTCCGCGCAGATCGCCCGTGGCCGGATCGAAGTGTTCCGGGGCCAGATTGGCCTCGGTCATCTTCTTGAGCAGATCGAAGTGGTGCACGTCGACCTTGGGACGACGTCTGTGTTCTTCCTGCATCACATACTCGTGAATCGAATCGGCGGCGATCCAGGCCTGGCCGATGGCCGTGGTCAACAGATGCGGACGGATGATGTCGCCGGCGACGAAGTGGCCGGCCTTGCCCGGAACCTGATAGAACTTGTCGGCGTCCATGAGACCGCGTCCGTTGTCGAACGCCTCCAGTCCAGAGAGATCGCCGCCCTGGCCGATGGCCGAGACGATGAGATCGGCCTCCAGAACCCGTTCGGTACCCTCGACTGGGGTCGGACGACCATCGACCATGGTGCAGTCGGCAACCTTGAGCCCAATGGCTCGGCCCTCGGCATTCTTGATCAACTCGACCGGCATGACGCCATCGAGGATGGTCACGCCCTCGCGGGTCGCGTCGTCCACCTCGTGCTCGGCGGCGGTCATCTTGTCGCGGGTGAAGAGCGAGGTCAGGGTCACCTCGGCGCCCACAGCAGCGGCCGCGCTTGCGGCGTCGTGCGCCACGTAGCCGTCGTGGATGACGGTCTCTGGCAGATTGTCGTTCTTGTTCTCGGTGGTGATGTGGCCGAGACGACGTGCGACCGAGACCACGTCGATCGAGGTATCGCCGCCGCCGACGCAGACGACCTTGTTGGCCGTGACCTTCATGCGTCCCTCGTTGAAGGCCTTGAGGAAGGCGACGCCGGTGACACAGTTCGGGGTGCCCTGCCATCCGGGCACCGGCAGACCGCGACCGCTCTGACAGCCGATGGACCAGAGGATAGCGTCGTAGTCCTGTTCGAGCTGCTCGACGGTGACGTCGGTACCGATACGGGTCTTGAGCTTCACCTCAATGTTGCCGAGGTCGAGGATGCGCTGGATCTCGGCATCGAGCTTGTCGCGCGGCACGCGGTAGCCGGGGATGCCGAAGCGGAACATGCCGCCCAGACCGTCGTTGGCCTCGAAGATGGTACAGGCATGCCCCCTGCGGCGCAGCTGATAGGCTGCGGCCAGACCGGCGGGACCGCCGCCGACGATGGCGATGCGCTTGCCGGTGTCGGCCGGAGCCGGATCGAACGTGTAGCCGTTGGCGATGGCGGTGTCGCCGATGAACTGCTCGACCGCGTTGATGCCGACGTAGTCCTCGAGCTCGTTACGGTTGCAGCCGTCCTGACAGGGTGCCGGACAGACGCGCCCCATCAATGAGGGGAATGGATTGGCGTCGGTGGAGCGGCGGAAGGCGTATTCCTGCCAATCCATGCCGACCGGCGGTTTCTCTTGCTGACGAACGATGGCGAGCCAGCCGCGAATGTCCTCGCCCGAGGGGCAGCTTCCCTGACAGGGCGGCGTCTTGTGGACATAGGTCGGACACTTGTGGGAGCGGTCCTGATTGAAGATCTTGTCGGTCAGGTCGTCCCAGACATTGTCGCCGTCCTCGAAACGACGCCAGGTCGGCTTGGTCTGCATCTCATCGCTGGAAGTCGCCATCTTGATCACTCTCCGTACCAGTTGAACCCTGACGCGGGATCAGGGGGTTCATATCAGTCCGCGAGGCCGGTTGCAGTCCGACCACGGCTCGCCCGATGGCCCCGGTCAGGCCGCCTCGTCGTTCTCTTGTTTGTTATCGTTATCGAGAGCGTCGCCGTCCAGGTCGTCGTCCTCGTCCTCCTCTGCGTCATCGGGTCCGGGCGTCAGCACGATCGCATTCGACACCAGTTGGTGCAGACTCAGGATCTGATCCATCTCCATGCCGTAATAGGGCAAAACCTTGCTGAATTGGGTCTTGCAGATGGCGCAGATGGCCGCCATGTGCGTGACGCCTTTCTCCTGCATGACGTTGTTGAGCGCATCCATCCTGGGCTTGGCGCCCTTGACCCGAACCTCCATGAGGTCGTCGGTCAGCAGGCCACCACCGCCACCGCAGCAGAAGGTGCGGTCGCGGATGGTGTCCTCGTCCATGTCGTAGAAGTGATTGCAGGTCGCGCGGATGATGGCGCGCGGGATCTCGAACTGGCCGCCCGGAACCTCGCCCATACGCGAGGCACGGGCGACGTTGCAGCTGTCGTGGTAGGTCAGAACCTTGTCGTCGTTCTCGCTCTTGTCGAAGGTCAGCTTGCCTTCCTGGATCAGACCGTAGGTGAACTCGCAGATGTGCTGCGGCACCGGATAGCGCGGATCCAGAAAATCCCAGGGGCCGGCCAAGGTGTTCAGGAAGCTGTAGGCGACGCGCCAGGCATGGCCGCATTCGCCGAAGACTATGCGCTTGACCTTGAGTTGGATGGCCGCCTCGCGGATGCGCTGGGCGACCCGGCGCATGTTCTCGTAGGAGCCGATGAACATGCCGAAGTTGGCCGCTTCGGAGGCATGGGTGCTCATGGTCCAGGAGATGCCGGCCTCGTGGAACACCTTGCCGTAACCGATCAGACCGTCGACGTGCGGCTCGGCGAAGAAGTCGGCCGAGGGCGTCACCAGCAGGACCTCGGCACCCTCCTCGTCGATGGGGTAGCGGACCTTGACCCCAGTCTCGTCGAAGACGTCCTCCTCCAGCCCTTCGAGGGTGTCGATGAGCGCCGGACCGGGAAGCCCCAGGTTGTTGCCGATCTTGTAGACCTTGCCGATGATCTCGTTGCAGTACTTCTGGCCGACGCCGATGCTGTCCATGATCTCGCGCGCGGCCATGGAGATCTCGGCGGTGTCGATGCCGTAAGGACAGAAGACCGAGCAGCGCCGACACTGCGAGCACTGGTGGAAATAGCAGTACCAGTCGTCGAGAACCTCCTTGGTGAAGTCCTCGGCACCGACCAGCTTGGGAAAGAGCTTACCTGGCAGGGTGAAGTAGCGCCGATAGACCTTGCGCATCAGATCCTGACGGCCGACCGGCATGTTCTTGGGGTCGTTGGTCCCCAGGAAATAGTGGCACTTGTCCGTGCAGGACCCGCACTTGACGCAAGCGTCCATATAGACGCGCAGCGAGCGATATTTCCCCAGCAGCTCGCCCATCTTGTCGATGGCCTTCGTCTGCCAGTCGTCGACCAGCTCGCCGGGGAAGCCCAGATCCTTCTGAAAATCCTCCTTCGCCTTGAAGGTGGCGCTGTGCGCCATCGCACCCGGCTGAATGGCGGGCACCTCGGTGTACTGGGTCAGCTCTGGAACTTCAAACGTTGCCTTGGCCATGGATCAACCTCATGAATGCGGTAGACGGCGACTCGGAACTCGATCGAGCCCGATCGCGACACGTCTAGTGCTGTTCCAGCTTTTTTGCCCAGGGCGCGATATGCCGTTGCTCACGCGGGTTGTCGACCTGATTGCGGGTCGGACTGAAGAAGAGTCCGGGCGCATGCAAGAGCTTGCTGTAGGGAAAGATGATCATGAGCGACGCCACCAGCAGGAGATGCAGCAACAACAGCGGGTCCGCCGGCAGCGGCTTGATATCGAAACTGTAGAGACCCTGGAAGAAGGTCTTGATCTCGACCACGTCGACATGGAAGACGAACTTCATCAGTAGCCCGGTGCATCCGATGAGGATGAGCAACCCCAGGATGAGATGGTCCGAAAGCGACGTGATGTATTTGACGCGGTCGACGAAGAAACGCCGTACCCATAGACCGGCCAGACCCACGATCATGGCGAGACCGCCATAGATCCCATAGGGCTGTACCAGCTGGATGAGGAAAGGCACCGGCTCCATGAAATAACGCAGGTGACGCAACGTGACCAGGAACAGGCCGAAGTGGAACATCCAACCGAAGATCCAGGTCCATTTGTTGCCGCGAAACAGGCTCTCGAAGAGGACGACCTCTCGCATCATCCTGAAGACCACACCGCTGCGTGTCGTCGGAGCCGGAGTCGTCGGAATCTTCAACGGCGCCGGGGTACGTGAGTACTGGACAATCTTGAAGACCAAACCGGAGACGATGACGAAGGCCGCGAAGTAAAACAGGAAGGCGTAGAAATTCGTCAGAAACGCCATGTTTCCGCTACCTCAGTGGATCTGTGTCGTGGACCGGCGAACCACACCGCTCGCAAGCGGATGGGATTCGCCGGAGAATCGGCTACTTAGACGCAGCCAGTCGGCTTTGGAAGGCCGGCGAATCGGCAAGCCTGCTTGGCCGGCCCGTAGGGGAAGAGGCTATACAGATACTTGCTGTTGCCCTTCTCCTTGCCGAGCTTCTTGCCAACGGCCTTGGTCAGGACGCGCACGGCTGGAGCGATCTGGTATTCCTCGTAGTACTCGCGGAGGAAGTTGATGATGTCCCAGTGCTCAGGAGTCAGCTCCAGGTTGTCCTGCTTGGACATAACGGTGGCGACTTCAGGGACCCAATCGTTGAGGTCGGCAAGATAGCCTTCTTCATCCACGGCTAACTGCTTACCTTCGACGTCGATCGTGTCTGCCATATCGGTGCTCCTATCGGTGCGATAAAAAATTACAACCAGGCCTGGACCTTGTCGTGCTCCGCAGCTAGATCCACGAAGCCCGCGTAGTCTACGACGCTGATCCCCTCGATGACGCGCTCTTCGGAAAAACCCCGCGCCTTGAGGTCGGGGCCGAGCACGTAGATCTTAAGCTTGCCAAGCGCGCCCGCAATCTCGGACTCGACGCTCGTCCCCGCCAGCGCGGCGTAGATGCCGTCCTCGAACAGCAGGACGGCCGCGTCGTCGGTGGCAAACTTCAGGCAGGATTCTAGCGAATTCCGTTCGAACGGTGATTTATTGACGGTGTGCAGGATACTCATTCGGATCACTCCCCGAAGACTGAAGACCTAGAAGCTGAAGACCACGTCCGAATCGTTCATCAGCTCGCTGACGCGCTCCGAATCCACGACCTCGACGATATTGTCGATCTCTTCCTCGGTCTCGAAATCCTCGAAGGCGATCTCGACCAGATCATCCTGGGTCAGACCGCGGGCCTCCAGCGAGGCGCGATCGACGAAGATGCGCTTGACCTCGTAGTCGCCCAGAGTGCGGAAGGTCGGGGAGAAGTTTTTCATCCCGATGCCCTTGGGATCCTGTCCCTTGGTCAGCTGGTAGACACCGTCGTCCATGAACATCACACAGACGTCCTGATCGAAGGCCGCGCCGATGAGCACCACTTCCAACGCCTCCCAGGCGTAGATGGTGCCGTACGGGGCCTTGCGATTCAGATACATAAATTTCTTCACGATTTCAGACATAGCTGCGCCCCTTCAATCGCCGAAGACGACGAGACGATCCGACTGGATCGCCGCCTCGACCAGCTGCCCGAGCCCCGAGATGCGGAACTTGGGATGGATGTTGGTGGCGTCCTTGCCGTTGCGGGTGGCCTCCCCCTCGTCGACGATGCCGCGCCGCTGGGCCGCAGCCACGCAGACGACCATATCGAGGTTGTGCTGTTCAGCCAGCTCCGCCCAGCGATTGACGATATGGCGATCGTCCTGAGGCGGGGTGGTCAGACGCGTCGAATTGTTGACACCGTCGTGATAGAAGAAGACACGGAAAATTTCGTGCCCCTTCTCCAGCGCGGCCTTGGCGAACTGATAGGCCGAGTCCGATGCCTGGTGCTGGTAAGGTCCCTCGTTGATCTGAAGAGCGAACTTCATGTCGACCTCGAATAGGTGTGGTGATTCAACCTGTCCCCAAACCGCTGCTCAGAAGCGGATGTAGGACGAGCTATTGAAGCTCGCGCGCGCGCCGCGCCAGGTGTCGATGTGGTATTTGGTGAACGGCAACTCGACCTCTTCGAAGAAGCGCGGCCAGCCGATGCGCTCGATCCACTCGTTGATCCGCTCCCAGTCCTTCGCACCTTCCTTATAGGCCTTGAGGATGCGCTTGACGATGGCGGTCGCCTCCGGCCAGCGCGGCGGGTTGTTGGGGATGCCGGCCGCGACCAGCTTCTGGAAGGTCGGCTTGCCGCGCGCGTTGGAGTGGTTGCCGCCGACCCAGATCGCCAGCTTGGAATGTTCGGCATCGTTGATCTGCATGGGCGGACAGGGCGGGAAACAGGCGCCGCAGCAGATGCACTTGCGCTCGTCGACTTCCAGCGACGGCTTGCCGTTGACCATGGCCGGACGGATGGCGGCCACGGGGCAGCGTGCGACGACCGAGGGGCGCTCGCAGACGTTGGCGACCAGATCGTGGTTGATCTTGGGTGGCTTGGTGTGCTGGATGTTGATGGCGATATCGCCCTGCCCGCCACAGTTGATCTGGCAACAGGAGGTGGTGATATGCACCCGGTTGGGCATGTTGGTGTTGCGGAACTCGTCGATGAGTTCGTCCATCATGGACTTCACAACGCCCGAGGCATCGGTGCCCGGAATGTCGCAGTGCAGCCAGCCCTGGGTGTGCGAAATCATCGCCACCGAGTTCTGGGTTCCGCCAACGACGAAGCCCGCCTCTTCCAGTGCGTCGATCAGCGGCTGAACCTTGGCCTCATCGCTCACCATGTACTCGATGTTGGAGCGCAAGGTGAAGTGGACATGGCCGTCGGCGAACTGATCGCCGATATCGCACAGCTTGCGCAGCGAGAAGACATCCAGGATGCGCTGAGTGCCGGCCTTGACGGTCCAGATCTGATCGCCGCTGTAGGCGACGTGCAGCAGCACGCCCGGACGCGGATGGTCGTGATACTTCCACTGACCGAAATTCTTACGCATCACCGGATGCATGTACTGCCAGGGATCCGGGCAGCCCGACTCGATTGGCTCGCGCATTTCCGCCATTGCCTAATCCTCCGAATTATTCGTTTCGAACGGCTCGGTTCGAATGGTTCAGTTCAGGTAATGAGTATGATGGTCGGTCGGGCGCGGCTCAGCTACCGCCCTCGGCTTGTCGCGCGAACCATTCCTCGGCGGCCTCGTCCCAGCCATCCATGCGGACATAGGAACTCTGGCGCGGGTGGCTCAGCATGTTGGGGTCCGGCTCGATACCGATGCCCTCAAGGAAGTTGGCCAGCCCGATACGCTCGATCATCTCGCCGCAACGCTCGTGCTCCAGGCCGTTCTCGGCCCAGAAATCGATGATGGTTTCGGCCATCTCGACCAGGGATTCGTAGTCTTCCTCGGTTTCCAGCTTCTTGAAGGGGACCACGACAGTGCCCATTAGGTCGCCGATCTTGAGTGTGCGCTTACCGCCGATGAGGATGGTGACGCCCTTGTCGTCGCCGGGGTGCAACGCCTTGGGCATGACGTTCAGGCAGTGCATGCAGCGCACGCAATCGCGGTTGTTGACCTCAAGTGTATCGTCGTCGTTGAGCGACAGCGCCTTGGTCGGACAGCGCGTGATGACGTTGTCGATGTAGTACTGGCGCCCCTTGTCGGCGACGTAATTCTTGACTTCGGTCTGGTCGACCTTCATGTCGTCGCGCCAGGTGCCCAGGACGGCGAAGTCGGAGCGCTCGATCGCGTTCTGACAG
This sequence comes from Thiorhodococcus fuscus, assembly GCF_042682685.1. NCBI lineage: Bacteria > Pseudomonadati > Pseudomonadota > Gammaproteobacteria > Chromatiales > Chromatiaceae > Thiorhodococcus > Thiorhodococcus fuscus. Next base: position 90,692 of record NZ_JBHUHX010000002.1, on the reverse strand, counting down.
TCGTTCGGACAGCCCGAGACCTTGAATTTGAACTTGTAGGGCAACGCGGGCCGATGCACATCATCGACGAAGTTATTGACCAGCATCCGGTGAGCCTTCAGCTCGTTGGTGCAGGACATCTCGCAGCGCGCCGACCCCACACAAGACATGGCGGTGCGCACACAGGGGCCGGCGCCGCCCAAGTCCCAACCGTATTCGTTGACTTCATCGAAGAAATGCTGGGTATTCTGGGTATTGGTGCCGATGAACATGATGTTCCCGGTCTGACCGTGGAAGGTAATCAGACCGGAGCCGTACTTCTCCCAACTGTCGGCCAATTGGCGCAGCATGGCGGTGGTGTAGTGATTGCCCGCTGGCGGCTGAACGCGCAACGTATGGAATTCCTTGGACTTCGGGAAAACCTTACCGACCTCCGAGAAGCGCGGAATGATGCCGCCGCCATAACCGAAGACGGAAACCGTGCCGCCTTTCCAGTAGCCCTTGCGGGTCTCGTAGGAGTGTTCGAGCTGACCCAAGAGGTCGTTGGTCATCTCGTTGATGCGCGCATCCGGATGCTGATCGCGCAGCCGCTTGATACCGGAGATGAAGCTCGGCCAGGGGCCGGTCTCGAGCTGGTCGAGCATCGGGGTCGTGTGCTTATCGATAGCCATTGAGCGGTCTCTCCTATCAATTAACCAGGAAAGCGAGTGGGATATGCGCATGATCGCTCATACCACGGCGGGCGAACCGGGCAGCAGATGGATGCGCACGTCACGTCTGGATTGGAGGTAGTGGTACCGACCCTATGCGTCGTCTCTGCCTGTACCGGCAACCCCATCGGCAGTTGTTAATTTACCGATTTAAACACCATCGTGACCATTCCACGGTTGGGGGAGCCGCCCACCTTCGAGCTATCTCTTTCGGGATATGCCTTTTTCGTGTTCGCCCGACAGTCTGCCAGCGGACAACGTGACGCGAATCCACAGATCGCATTGAAAATGCGCACGCACCGCCATGTCTCGCGAAGCTTGCTTGACCGGGATGCTACAAGTCGCCGACGGACAAGTCAATTTCTTATAATATAATCATATTCTAATTAATAAAGTATTTAGAGATCAATCATCCGGCTCGGACGAACGCCCCACCCTCTCCGAGCACGAGCGAACCACCGAACGCTGCGTTGTTTTCGACCGGCCCTGTCAGCACATTGATTTCCGAGCGCAATACGCAGAGGCCAGACCGGCACACGTCACCCCTGGCTGCCGAGCGAATGCGATAAAAATGAGATAGCGAGGACAGCACCCCGTTGAGGCAGCTCATCGCAATAGGGCATCATCGCGGCTTGATCCTGGTCATCGAAACGGTTTTTAGAACGACACCAATGCGCCGAGCGGTCGAAACCGGCCTAGGCTGACCCAGATCGTAAAGCGAGAATACGCCTGATTTAGCGGGACAACGACCGACGGGGCCAGAGGGAAAAAACATGCTTAAACTCAGCGACATCCTGGTCGCCAATCAAGATATCGAATCCTTCGACCAGCTCCTTCCATTGATTCAGAACGTGGCCCGCTCCGGCGAGCGGTTCTTTCGAATGGACGTGAAGCCCCCATATCCAGATACACCGGACAATTGGGAAGACCGCCTCGAAGCGGCCTTCAGCGGGCTTTTGCGATAACACACGGCTGCGGTCACAATCCTATGAAGCAATTCGATCTTCTCGCCCACAGCCTTCCAGACACAGCGGCCGACTCCGTCATGAACTTCGGGGGCGAAGCGGCTGCGCTGGAATCGCACCTACAGGTTCTGCTCGACCACATGCGCGACCTGGAGCGCTGCGGATGCTCGCCGCATCGACTGGCGGATCTCCGCCTCCAGATCGCACGAACGCTGGTCGAACTCGAGCGCGGAGAGGAGGCCTGGCCGATCGGGCGCGCCGCCTTCGAGCACTTCATCGCATCCGATCAGTTCGAACTGGCGGCGGACGCCTGCGACGTGCTCTTTCGCGCCAACCGACCTGAATCCATCGGCGCACTCGGCCAAGGCATCTGGATCGCGGTTACCTGCCCCATCGACCCAGAACTCACCATCGAGCTTCTCAATCATGTGATCGATGAAACGCCCGACGATGCGGATGGCGCCGCCGTGGCGGCTGCGACGGCGCTCTTCCTGTCGGACGTACGCGCGCACGGCCGTCAGCGCGAGGACCTCATGTTTTTCACGACCCAGCTGCTCGGCACTGTCGCGCGACGCCATAGCGGAATCGATTCACCCGAGCAGCTCGACCTTTGGATGGATCGCCTGGAGCTCAAGGAACCGGAGAAATTCCTGGTCCGGCTGCGCAACGTCGTCGACGTACTCGTTCAGGACGATTGGTGGTTCGACCGCGAAGCGCTGCAGGCGCGCCTGCCGTTCAACCAGTAGAGCCCCGCAACGGAGCGCATGACGGAAAATGTTCTGGAACGAAGACGAAAGCCCCGAACCGGACGCCACGACGGACGATACCCTGGACATCCTGTTCTCGATCGACTGCAAATCCATCCCCGTCGATCACGCCTACCTGCTCGAACAGGCCGTGCGCGACCTCGTACCCTGGATCGCCGAGGAACCCGGAATGGCGATCCACAGCATCCATGTCGCCGGCTCGCAAAACGGCTGGGAGCGCCCCGAACATGGACGCGACACACTACTCATGCTCTCGCGCCGCACCAAACTGACGATCCGCGCCCCCGGTCGCCGCGTCAAGGATCTGATGGAGCAACTTCAGGGCGCGCGAATGGATCTGGCAGGACACCCGCTCACGATCGAGACCGGAAAGATCAAACCGCTGAGTCGAGAAACCACGCTGTTCTCACGCCACGTCACCTTCAACGACGATTCCGCCCCCATCGATGAAGAGAGGTTTCTGGAGACGGCCGCCCGCGAACTGGAGCGGATCGACATCCACATCCGTAAGGCGCTGTGCGGCAAGACCCTCAGCCTTGCCACCGAGCGCGGCGCCATCCACACCCGCAGCCTCATGCTCGCCGGACTGACCCGTGAGGAATCGCTTCGGCTTCAGGCGCGGGGACTGGGGCAACATCCCTTGATGGGGTGCGGAATCTTCATCCCCCACAAGGGAATCGACTCGATCAAGAAGACGCACTGAGCCTTTGCCTCGCCACCCCGAGAGAGCGGTCGCATCGAGGATGATGACGTTTCCATCACAAAATCATAAGATTCACGTCCTCTGATACACCAATGAGGCGTCCAGCCGCTGCGCGGCCGCGCCATAGCGATGAAGATATGAGGAGCGAACGATGGCGATCGAGGTAAATGGCAAAACCATCCCGACCACCGAAAACGGCTATTTGGAAAACCACATGGATTGGGACGAAGATGTCGCCCGCAAGCTGGCGGAGATTGAGGGCATCGAACTGACCGACAAGCACTGGGATCTGATCAACTATCTGCGCGACCAGTACCTGAACAACAGTCAGAACCAGCCGATGGAGCGCGCCGTTCTCAAGGATATGGGGAAAATCTGGGGCAGCAAGCCAACCAGCAAGGACCTTTACCAACTCTTCCCGCTCGCGCCCACCAAGCAGGGCACGAAGGTCGCCGGACTGCCCGCCGTCATGCGCAAGGGCGGTTACTGAAACCTCGCAAAAAGGCCGGCGTCTCGCCGGCCTTTTTCGATGCGTCTGCGGACAGTCAGTCCGCGTGTCGCCGCGCGATCTGACGCAAACGCTGCACCATGGCAGCGAGACCGTTGCGCCGCGACATACTCAGATGCTGATCGAGCCCCACGCTGGCGAAAAACGCCTCCGCATCGAAGTCGAGCAGATCCCGCGCACGCTGCCCCGAATAGAGCTGCTGCAGCAAGGCGATCAGTCCGCGCACGATATTGGCATCGCTATCCGCCAGGAACTCGATGACATCCTCGGTGCCCGGCTTGAGGCGTGCTGCAATATGCACCGTGCTCTGACAGCCGTGAACCGCGTTCTCTGCGGTTTTGAGGGACTCGGGCATCGCCGGCAATTGGTCGCCGAGATCGATGACGTGCTGATGACGCATCGGCCAGTCCGGCAGAAAGGCGAAGACCTCGGCGATTTCCTCCGCTGCAGCCTGCGGCGACTCGGCCGCCGCCGCTGGATAGACGAGATCGGCCGGAGCCGACGACTCGGCAGCCGCCGCCAAGCCCGCCCCGCCCCGCCCCGATCGGGCCGCCTTGACGCGCTCTTCCTCGACCATTTCAATCAAGGTATCCGCCAGACGATCCACATCCTCCAGGCTGTTGTAGACACCCACGGAGGCGCGCGCGGTCGAGGAAACGCCCAACCGATCCATCAGGGGCTGGCAACAATGGTGTCCAGTCCGAACGCAGATGCCACGCAGATCCAAACCCGCACCGACATCGAGCGTCGCAATTGGGGGATCGACCATCACCCAGGACAGCGCACCGCTCTTGCGACGCGCCGTCCCCTTGATCTCCAGTCCTGGAATGGCCTGTAAGCGCTCGGTCGCATGGCACAGCAGGCGCTGTTCGTGCGCGCCGATGCGATCGAGACCCACCGATCGAACCCACCCGATCGCAGCCGCCAGGCCCACGGCGCCCGAAATGTACGGCGTTCCCGCCTCGAACTTGTTGGGCAGGGGCGCATAGGTCGTCTCGGCGAAGGTAACCCGCTCGATCATATCCCCGCCCCCCTGATAGGGCGGCATGGCATCCAACAGGGCGCGCTTTCCGTAAAGAACGCCGATCCCGGTCGGACCATAGATTTTATGACCTGAAAAGACGTAGAAATCGGCATCCAGCGCCTGAACGTCGGTCGCCCCATGCGCCACCCATTGCGCGCCATCGACCAGCACGAGGGCGCCGACCGCATGCGCCTCCCGAATCATCTCCCCGACCGGATTGATCGTACCCAAGGCGTTGGAGACCTGATTGACCGCCACCATCCGCGTCCGAGGCGACAGGAGACGCCGATAGGCATCGAGATCGATATCTCCGGCATCGTCGATCGGAATCACCTTGATGACCGCGCCGCGCGACTGGGCAACCATCTGCCAAGGGACGATGTTGGAATGATGCTCCAGGTTCGAGATCAGAATCTCATCCCCGGGATTGAGGAAACCTCCACCCCAACTGGATGCGACCAGATTGATCGACTCGGTCGCCCCCCGCGTGAAGAGACACTCGGCGGGCTCGGCCGCGTTCAGGAAGTCAGCCACCACCACCCTCGCCTCCTCGTACATCCGGGTAGAGGTCTGCGAGAGCTGATAAACGCCGCGATGGATGTTGGCGTGATGCAGTCGATGATAGTCACTGACCGCCGCGATCACCGACTCGGGCTGCTGCGTACTCGCGGCGCTATCGAGATACGTCAACGGCCGGCCATTGACCGATGTCCCGAGAATCGGAAACTGAGCACGAATCGCAGCGACATCGAGCGAAGCCAAGGAGGTCGAGGCAACGGAGAGAGAGGAAGTCATAACCAATCTGGATCTACTGAAATGCTGAGTGAGTCGAAAGACCCCCGGTAAGAACCCAGTATGACAGTTGGTTAAGCCCGACGAAAGCATACAAGACGGCCTCGACGGGTGCAGATCCGCTCCCAAACAGCATGCCAGAGGGCGTCGAGAGGGACGTCGCGCGACCATGACCAAACCGGAGGAACCACAGATGAACAAATCACAGACACAAAAAAGGCGACCTTGAGGTCGCCTTTTTTAGGATTTGGAGCGGGAAACGAGACTCGAACTCGCGACCCCAACCTTGGCAAGGTTGTGCTCTACCAACTGAGCTATTCCCGCAGGGACTTAACTTACTACTATAGCCAGAAAGCCAGCCAAACTGACATCCCAACGAAATTGGAGCGGGAAACGAGACTCGAACTCGCGACCCCAACCTTGGCAAGGTTGTGCTCTACCAACTGAGCTATTCCCGCTTGAGAGCTGCGCATTTTATATGATTTTCGACTCTCGTCAAGCCTCACGCAGATTTTTTTTCGCCACCCTTTATAGGCACCTTGCCGGACAGGCTGGGCCAAGCCGCCATGAGATAGACCACCATCGACCAGAGCGTCAGAATCGCCGCGATATAGACCAGCAGAATGCCAAGATCATAGACCCAGGGCCCGAAGATCGAATCTCGCAGAATCAACAGCACGATCGAAACCATCTGGGCCGTCGTCTTCACCTTACCTAGAGTCGAGACAGCCACCGCCGCACGGGCGCCGATCTCGGCCATCCATTCGCGCAAGGCCGAAACCGTGATCTCGCGACCGATGATGACGATCACAGGCAAGGCGAGCAGGATTCGCGGATCGGCCTGCAAGACCACCACGAGAGACACGGCGACCATCAGCTTGTCCGCGACCGGGTCGAGGAAGGCCCCCAGCGGCGAGGTCTGCTCCCAGCGCCGTGCCAGATAGCCGTCGAGCCAATCCGTGAGGGCCGCCGCCCCAAACACCGCCGCCGCCGCATAGGGAGCCCAGGGCTCCTCAATGTAGAAAACGGCCACGAAGATCGGAATCAGAACGATCCGGAGCATCGTCAGAATATTCGGAAGATTCCACATTGCTCAGGACCCTGCTGAATCGTGGTGAAAGGCATCGTAGATCTGCTGGGCCAGCTGTCGACTGATCCCGTCGACACCGGCGATCTCCTCGACACCGGCCCGAGTCAGGCCACGCAAACCACCGAAATACTTCAGCAACTGCTGACGGCGCTTGGGGCCGACACCAGGAATCTCTTCCAGCACTGAGGTCTTCCGGGCTTGAGCGCGACGCTGGCGATGACCAGTAATCGCGAAACGATGGGCTTCGTCGCGGATCTGCTCGATCAAATGCATGGCCGGCGAATCGCCCGGCAGTATAACGGGCAAGTCCTGCCCCAACAACCAAAGCTGCTCGGTTCCCGGACGTCTGTCGGGCCCCTTGGAAACACCAACGAGCCGCAAATTCGAGACGCCCACCTCGGCGATCGCGGCCTCTGCGGCATGGAGTTGGCCACGTCCGCCGTCGATAAAGACGACATCCGGCAACGGATACTCGCCCTGCCTGACACGGGTGTATCGGCGCGTCAGCGCCTGATGCATCGCTGCGTAATCGTCTCCCGGCACGATGCCCTCGATATTGAACCGACGGTAATCGGACTTGAGCGGCCCCTCCCCATTGAAGACCACACAGGAGGCCACCGTTCGCTCGCCCTGAGTGTGACTGATATCGAAGCATTCCATGCGTTCGGGCAGCTCGTCCAGGTCGAGCGCATCCATCAACGCCTCCAGGCGTCGTGCGTAGCCCGCCTGACTGCCCAACCGCGACTTGAGCGCGACCAGGGCATTGCCGAGGGCCATTTCGAGCCAGCGCGCCCGCTCGCCACGCACATTGGTGCGAAAATGCACCCGTCGCCCGGCACGCTCCGAAAAGGCATCTTCCAGCAGCCCGGCATCCTCCGGCTCGACACTCAGGATGAGTTCCGAGGGAATCGCCTTCTCGGCATAGAACTGGGCGAGAAAGCCCGCAAGAAGGCCGGCGGCCTCGGTGCCCTCCGGGGCCAGAGGAAAGAATGCCTTGTTGCCCAGATTGCGCCCGCCGCGAATGAAGAAGACCTGAACGCAGTTCAGCCCCGCCTCCTGGGCACACGCCACGATATCCAGATCGCCGCCCTCCCCGTTCACATACTGACGCTCGCGAATCCGATTCAGGGTCGCGATCTGGTCGCGCAATACCGCTGCGCGCTCGAACTCCAAGCGCTCCGCCGCCGCATCCATCGCGCCGGCCAACTCCTCCAGCACCTCACTGGTCCGCCCATCCAGAAACTTGATGGTGCGCGCCACGTCCTGCGCATACTCCTCGGGCGTGACCAAACCGACACAGGGGCCGCTGCACCGCTTGATCTGATACTGCAGGCAGGGACGTGAGCGATTGCGGAAGAAGCCATCCTCGCACTGACGGACCGGAAACAGCTTCTGCATCAACTGCAGCGTCTCGCGTACCGCCCAGGAACTCGGATAGGGACCGAAGAAGCGCCCCGCACCCTTGCGCGGCCCACGGTAGAAGGTCAAACGCGGGAAGTCGTCCTGTACCGTCAAGAGGATGTAGGGATAGCTCTTGTCGTCACGCAGCAGGACATTGAAACGCGGCAGCAGCGACTTGATGAGATTGCTTTCGAGCAGCAGCGCCTCACCCTCGGTGCGCGTCACAGTCACCTCGATATCGGCGATCTGGCTCACCATCAACTGGATGCGCGTGCTCAGTGAACGCCCGAAATAGCTGCTGACTCGTCGCTTTAGGTTCTTCGCCTTGCCGACATAGAGCACCGTTCCGCTCGCGTCGAGCATCCGATAGACGCCTGGAGCGGTCGGCAATCGCTTGAGAAATGCCTTCGGGTCGGAGTCCATCAGCCGTCCGACGCCCATGAAGGACGATCGAGCCGCACCCAAGACAGATCTTCGACTGCCAGTCTGAGAAGCGACGAAAACAGGGCGGAAGTGAATACAGAGAAAGACATGGACCGAGAAGGCGAAAACGCCCCAACATGGAAGCGAGACGGACCCGGAACCGAGCGCGCGCCATGTCCAACTCGGGTCACGCGTTCAGCGAACAGCCTGGGGAAAGGCCTGCACGGCGCCGATATGCTTGGCGGAGAGGGAGGGATTCGAACCCCCGGACCCTTGCGAGTCAACGGTTTTCAAGACCGCCGCTTTCGACCGCTCAGCCACCTCTCCGGTTTTGGATGGATCCCGCTAAAGCAACACATTTGGCGCTGCCCTAATCTGCGGGCGGACAAGGATACATCAAGCGCCGACTTTACCAAAGCCCGACATCATTTCCATGGACTGGAAACGTCGGGTATCCTTCGGAACTCGGGTTGCTGGACCAGGTCATAATGGCCGAAAGCACCAACGCAATTCACAATACCGATAGAAAACAGGAGTGAAACTTCGATATGGCCAATCCGGGTATTTCAGTCGTCAAGACTTCAGAGTCTGCGGTCTCGACCAACAAGGTACTTAAAAACACCTACATGCTGCTGGCGGCTACGCTCGGCTTCAGTGCCCTGACCGCCATGCTGTCGCTCTTCCTCGCGGTTCCGCCCTGGACCTACATGGCATCCGTCATCATCTCGATGGTGCTCGGCATCTTCGTCCTTCCGAGAACGGCCAATTCGGCCGCCGGCATCGGTGTCATCTTCCTCATCACCGGCCTGCTGGGCTTCGGACTGGGCGCCATTCTCAGCATCTATCTGGCGCTCCCCAACGGCCCGCAGATCGTCGGCCTCGCCTTCGCCGGCACCGCGACCATCTTCCTGGGGCTTTCGGGTTACGCACTGACCAGCAAGCGTGACTTCAGCTTCATGGGCGGCTTCATCTTCGCCGGCATGATGGTCGTCATGATCGCGGTCATCGCCAACATCTTCCTGCAGATGCCTGCGCTCGCCCTGGCCATCTCCTCGGCGATCATCCTGCTGATGAGCGGCTTCATCCTCTTCGATACCAGCCGCATTGCACGCGGCGAGGAAACCAACTACATCCTCGCGACCTATGGCATCTACCTGAGTATCTTCAACATCTTCATCAGCCTGTTGCAGATTCTCGGCATTATGAGCGACGACTGAGACACCGTCTCGTCATCCTGACTGCGGAGAGCCCCGGCGCATGCCGGGGTTTTCTATGAAGCGCCCCTCACCGGAGCTGGAGGTCTCATGGAACTCTTTCTCAAGATCAGCGCAGCCATCGTGCTGGGCCTCATGCTGTTCTATCTCTGGCCGGTCTACAAACACTGGCAGGAACATGGCCCCAAGGCCCAGCGCGGAGACTGGCCCGCCGCCATCCTGCCGCTCGGAGCCGTCGTGTTGCTGGTCGTCGCGCTCATCATGGCCGTGCGCTGAGACGCAGGATTATCCCGTAACGGACTCTTGATGATTCCTGCGTAACGACAGGTCTCGGCGCGAAGACATTCGCGCCTATCTCCGCTCGGCCTCGGCTGACATCTCACCACGGCAAAACGGCCAACACCACTGGCTGGACCGCCCCCCCTCACCACCACCCCGCACAAAAGGAAAAGACGTCGATTCGTTGGCGAACCGCCCCTTTACCCTCAGACTCCGGGCAACAGGACGCCAAATAATTGGCACCCCCCCGAGAGCCGCAGACGACGCCCAAGCTCGGCTATCGACCTGAACGGGAAACGAAAAGACCGACAGCCCGGCTATTGGCCTTCATCTTGCAAAAAGAACCGCGAATCTCGCGGATTCATGCCGTAAAGTTTCAGGCCCTTGCCCATCAATGCGCGAGGCATGGAGCACGGCAACCGATTCCCGGCAGCAGAGGAAGTGAATGTAATGGTCAGCATAGTGAGTGCTCGGACGGATTTTTTTCAGCACAAGACTGACGAACCACGACCGAAGACAAAAACCAGTTCAGACCCAGGCTTCGCTGGGGCGATGGCTGTCGACACACAGTTATTTTCACAGGTCGCGCTGAATGGCGATGTCGCCTTCTTGGGATGCGACCTGGAGATCGATCGTCGATACGGCCGTCCCAACCCGGGGGCGGCCAGCTTACTGCGCGAGAAAACGGGAGCGGCAGGCGCGTATCAAGGGCTCTACGACCTTGGCTCCGTGACCTCGACCGATCCGTCGGAGGCCATGATCGAAATCGCCGACACGGCAGCGACGGTCGTGAACAGCGGCGGACTGCCCATCATCATTGGATGCGATCACACAGCAAGCCTTGCCGGACTACTCGGCAGCGCCCGCGACGAAACCGAACGCCCCGTTTATGTCTATTTCGACGCCCACTTCGATCTCGGACGCAATTGCACCGAAGACGATCGACTGCATAACGGCGGTTTTGTCGGCGAAATACTCAAACGCAAATGGGCCAGATGCGCCGTCAACGTCGGCGGACGCAGCATAGCGACTCAGTTGAACTATCCGGAGACGCCACGTTTCGCCAGCATCCCCGCCTACACGTCCACCTCATTGCTCACACAGTGCCTTGCCCCACTCAAGGGAGAGACGATCTATGTGAGCCTCGACGCCGACGTCCTAGACCCCGCATTTGCCCCCAACGTCGCTTGCCCCGAACCGGGAGGGCTGTCCCTTGAGGCACTACACATCTGCTGTCGATGGCTGAACGACAATTGCCGCGTCATCGGCGCCGACCTGATGGAAACGTTTCCGCATCAGGGAGATCGGTCCGTGGAAGACGCGCTACTTAAGTGTCTGCTGACCTTGACCGGAAAAGAACCGCAACCTGAGACCCCACAGCGGATACGAACGGAACGATCCATCCGCAGCCCGGCTGGGCCAGAGACGCCACCTTTGAGAAAAACCGACGTCCCCTATTGCCGGCTTGTCGAAAGCGAAGCTGCAACGCCTTGCGCACAAACACCGATGAAACATCGCGCCCAGACAACCCGCCTCACCGCACTCCCTTCGTAGACAGACGTCCCATCAAACGCAGACATGAAAAAGGGGCCTTCCGGCCCCTTTTTCAGTGCTTAGCGATGTCGCCGGATGGTGTCACTCGCCAGGCTCGACCGCCTTCATGCTGAGACGGATGCGGCCCTGCTTGTCGACTTCCAGAACCTTGACGCGAACGGCATCGCCTTCGCTCAGCTTATCGCTGACGGACTGAACGCGCTCCTCGCAGATCTGGGAAATGTGAACCAGACCGTCGCGACCGGGCAGGATGGTGACGAAAGCGCCGAAATCCATCAGGCGCGCGACCTTACCCTCGTAGACCTTGCCGACCTCGACGTCTGCGGTGATGAGACGAATGCGCTTCTTGGCCTCTTCGCCCGCGGCCTTCTCGACCGAGAAGATCTTGATCACACCATCGTCGTTGATGTCGATGGTAGCGCCGGTCTCCTCGGTGATGGCGCGAATGACCGAGCCACCCTTGCCGATGACGTCGCGGATCTTCTCGGGATGGATCTTGAACTCGATGATGCGCGGCGCATGCTCGGACATCTCGGAGCGATGCGAGGACATCACCTTGCTCATCTCGCCGAGGATGTGCAGACGCCCTTCCTTGGCCTGAGCCAGAGCGATCTCCATGATCTCCTTGGTGATCCCCTCGATCTTGATATCCATCTGCAGGGCATTGATGCCCTCGGCGGTACCCGCGACCTTGAAGTCCATGTCGCCGAGATGATCCTCGTCGCCCATGATGTCGGTCAGGACGGCGAACTCCTCGTCTTCCTTGATCAAGCCCATGGCGACGCCCGCGACCGGTGCCTTGATGGGCACGCCGGCATCCATCAGCGCCAGACTGGTGCCGCAGACGCTGGCCATCGAGCTGGAACCGTTCGACTCGGTGATCTCGGAGACCACACGCACAGAATAGGGGAATTCCTCGATGCTCGGCATCACGGCCAGAACGCCGCGCTTCGCCAAACGACCGTGGCCGATCTCGCGACGCTTGGGGCTACCGACCCGACCCAACTCACCAACGCAGAAGGGCGGGAAGTTGTAGTGCAGCATGAAATGCTCGCGCCGCTCGCCATCGAGCGCGTCGATGATCTGCGAGTCACGCTCGGTCCCCAGGGTGGTGATGACCATCGCCTGAGTCTCGCCACGCGTGAAAAGCGACGAACCGTGGGTACGCGGCAGCACGCCGGCGCGGATGGTGATGGGACGCACGGTCTTGTTGTCGCGTCCGTCGATACGCGGATTGCCGGCGAGGATGGAACCTCGCACGATCTTGCTTTCCAACGCCTCGATCGCACCCTTGACCGCCATCTCGCTCCAGGACGATTCCTCGCCGCAGAGCTGCTCCTTAGCGGCGGTGCGCACTGCGGTAAGCGCGTTGTAGCGCTCCTGCTTCTCCTTGATGCGGTAGGCCGCCGCAATCTGCTCGCCGCAGGCATTGGCAACCGCATCCGCCAATTCCGGCGAAACCAGGGACGGCGTCCAGTCGATCTGCGGCTTGCCAACCTCGGCTGCCAGCTCGCGGATGGCCTCGATGACCACCTGCATCTGCTCGTGACCGAACAGCACGGCCCCCAGCATCACCTCTTCGGACAGCCCCCGCGCCTCGGACTCGACCATGAGCACCGCCTTGTCGGTACCGGCGACGACCAGATCAAGGTCCGAATCGGGATTGAGTCCGATGACGGGCGGATTCAACAGATACTCGCCGTCCTTGTAGCCGACGCGCGCGGCACCGATGGGGCCATTGAATGGCACACCCGCGATGGCGAGGGCCGCAGAGGCGCCGATCAGGGCCGGAACCTCAGGATTGACCGCCGGGTTCAACGACTTGACCGTCGCGATGATCTGAACCTCGTTGGTAAAACCGTCGGCAAACAGCGGGCGAATCGGACGATCGATGAGACGCGCGGTCAGAATCTCGCTCTCGCTCGGACGCCCCTCGCGACGGAAGAAGCCGCCCGGGATTCGACCTGCAGCGTAGGTCTTCTCCTGATAGTCGACCGTCAGAGGGAAGAAGTCTCTCTCCACGCCAGGGCTCTTATTGACGACCACTGTGACCAAGACCACGGTGTCGTCCATGTTGACCATGACAGCACCATCGGCCTGGCGAGCGATCTCGCCAGTTTCCAGCTTGACTGTCTGGTTTCCGAACTGGAACTGTTTAACGATTGGGGTGGGTATCACAGATAAATCCTCGGGATGTTTGGGCCGTCAAAGCGTCGAACCTGGTGCGCGGCAACTTTAAGGTTTGAGCGAGAGAGAAGCGAGAGATGAGTAGCGGTGCTTGCTGTCTGAACCGCCCGTGGCGAACGGGCCACGGGCAGTATGACGAACGGGGATCAGCGGGTCGCCCGATCGCCAGAGCCGAACGAACCTTAGCGGCGCAGACCCAGACGCGCAATCAGCTCACGGTAACGATCCAAATCCTTGCGCTTGAGGTAGTCGAGCAACTTACGGCGAGAGTTGACCATGCGCACCAGTCCACGACGCGAGTGATGGTCGTGCTTGTGCTCCTTGAAGTGATCGGTCAACTGTAGGATACGCGCCGTCAACAGGGCGACCTGAACCTCGGGGGATCCAGTGTCCTTCTCGCCGCGCGCATATTCCTCGACGACCTTCTTCTTGTCCGCTGCAGTCATTGTCATTGGTTGATTCCTCGATCTATATCTATTAGGTCACACACGAAAGACCCGGATCCGACGCACCAACGTCGAAATCTCACCCCGACAATGACTTCAGGGATATCGGGCCGAATTGAAAAACAGGATCGCCGAAAGGCGCCCAACCGATCCCGGCCGGGCTCATCTCAAATCAATCGCTTGGGCTGAACCTTGCCATCCTCCATGATGACGCCCACCCCGATGAAGAGATTGGACGGATCATAGAGCCTGACCAACCCTTCGGTCGGCGCCTGAGGCACCAATACCGCTTGCCCTTGACGCAGATAGAAGGCTGCATCGGCCGAAAGCCGAACCGACGACCAGTGCCCGAGCGCAGAATCCAACGGCAGCAAAAGCGCGTCGATACGCTCCGGCGTCTCATCCTCGGCAAATTCGGCCACCTGTTCCATGGTCGCGAAGGGCGCTACCGATTCCGAATAGGGCCCGACTCCAGTGCGCCTCAATTGAGTCACATAGGCGCCACAACCGAGTTCGCGGCCGATGTCCTCCGCGAGAGTTCGCACATAGGTGCCCTTCGAGCAATGGACATCGAGTTCGATCTCGGGCAGATCGAAGGACAGCAATTCCAGCGCTCGGATCTCGATCTGACGTGGCTGACGCTCGACCTCGACACCCTCACGGGCCAGCTTGTAAAGACGCTGCCCCTGATGCTTGACCGCCGAGAACATGGGGGGAAGCTGATCGATTGTGCCGAGAAAGCCGCGCAGAACCTCGCGTACGCGCGCCTCGTCGACCCCGTCCAGCGAACGCGTCTCGACGATGTCGCCCTCGGCATCCGCCGTCGTAGTGGTGACGCCGAGTTTGACGCGAACGCGATAGCGCTTATCGGCGTCGAGCAGAAAGGCCGAAAATTTGGTCGAATCGCCAAGACAACACGGCAAAAGCCCCGTTGCCAAGGGATCCAGACTCCCCGTATGCCCCGCCTTAGCGGCACGATACAGCCGCTTGATGCGCTGCAGGGCATCGTTGGAGGTCAAGCCAAGCGGCTTGTCCAGCAAAAGAATACCGGTGACATTGCGTCCAGTGTTACGACGGCGTCCCATCGAATCAATCCTCCCCATCCGCCCCTTGGGGATGAGTCAAGTGGGAATCGCCAACGGCTTTATCGATCAGCGACGAAAGACGCTCACCATAACCGATCGACTGATCGTAGACGAAGTGCAACTGAGGAATCGCCCTCAGGCGCACCTCTTTAGTCAATGCATGACGCAGGAAACCCGCGAGGCGCCCATTGAGCAGACGCTCCTGTGCCTCCGCCTCCTGATCGTCGGGAAAACAGGTGAAGAACACCTTGGCATGCGCCAGATCGCGGGTGACACGAACCTCGTGGACCGTGATATTGGCGAGCCGAGGATCCTTGACCTGGTCGCGAACCAAGAGCGAAAGGGAGCGTTGTAGCTCGGCCCCGATCCGCTCGGTACGATCGAATTCACGCTCGCTCACAGCACACGGGCCCGCTCGGTGCGCTCGAAGACCTCGATCTGGTCGCCCGGCTGAACATCGTTGTAGTTCTTGACGCCGATACCGCACTCGGTTCCGGACTTCACCTCGCTCACGTCGTCCTTGAAACGGCGCAACGATTCCAGCGAGCCCTCGTAGACAACGACGTTATCGCGCAACACGCGGATCGGACTATTGCGACGGATCGAGCCCTCGACGACCATGCAGCCAGCGACCGCACCGAATTTGGACGAGCGGAACACATCGCGCACCTCTGCCAAACCGATGATCTCCTCCGTGACGATCGGGCTAAGCAGACCCGAGATGGCCTTCTTCACGTCATCGATCAGCTCGTAGATGATGCTGTAGTAACGTAAGTCGAGCCCCTTCTCCTCCACAACGCGACGCGCCGAGGCGTCGGCTCGGACGTTGAAGCCGAGCATGATCGCATTGGAGGTGACGGCGAGATTGGCGTCCGATTCCGTAAGACCGCCGACGCCCGAGGAAACGATGGAGACCTTGACCTCATCGTTGGTGAGCTTGAGCAGACTGTCCTTAAGCGCCTCCAGACTACCTTGCACGTCGGCCTTGACGATGAGGTTGACCGACTTCTGATCACCTTCCTTGAGCTGAGAGAAGAGCTGGTCGAGGCTGACTCCGCGCTGCTCGTCGAAACGGTTCTGGCGCGAACGTTCGGAGCGGAACTCCGCAACCTCGCGCGCCCGACGCTCGTCGGCCACCACGATGACGTCGTCACCTGCATTCGGCGTACCGGACAAACCCAGTACCTGGACCGGGATCGATGGGCCGGCGGTCTCGATGGGTGCACCCGCCTCGTCGAACATGGCGCGAACGCGGCCGTACTCGCCACCGCTGACGATGACATCGCCACGGTGCAGGGTACCGGACTGCACCAGCACGGTCGCAACCGGGCCGCGACCCTTGTCCAGGCTCGACTCGACGATGGCCCCAAGGGCCGGGCCCTCGATCGGCGCCTTGAGCTCAAGGACCTCCGCTTGCAGCAGAATGGCATCGAGCAGCTCGTCGATACCCATGCCGGCCTTGGCGGACACCTTGACCATCATGGTGTCGCCGCCCCACTCCTCGGTCAGCACATCGTGCTGAGTGAGTTCCTGCATGACCTTATCCGGATTGGCATCCGGCTTATCCATCTTATTGATGGCGACGATCAGCGGAACGCCGGCCGCGCGGGCGTGGTGGATGGCCTCGATGGTCTGGGGCATGACGCCGTCGTCGGCCGCTACGACCAGGATGACGATATCCGTTACCTGAGCACCGCGTGCACGCATGGCCGAGAAGGCCGCGTGACCGGGGGTATCCAAGAAAGAGACGGTCCCCTTCTCGGTCTCGACGTGGTAGGCACCGATATGCTGGGTAATGCCGCCAGCCTCGCCGGAGGCGACGCGGGTGCGACGAATATAGTCGAGCAGCGAGGTCTTGCCGTGATCGACGTGCCCCATAATGGTCACGACCGGTGGACGCGTATAGGACTCGAACTGCCCCTCCTGCTCATGCAAATCGTCGAGCAGCGAACCTTCCGCATCGCGCTCATCGGCGACAACGACGGTATGCCCCATTTCCTCGACCACGATCGTCGCGGTATCCCGGTCCAAGACCTGGTTGATGGTGACCATCATCCCCTGCTTGAAGAGCTCTCGGATGACCTGGGACGCCTTGACCGACATACGATTGGACAGCTCGGCCACCGAGATGGACTCGGGAACCTCGACCTCGCGCACCACAGGCGCGGTCGGCCGCTGAAAGGCATGCTTGTCCTGAAGCTGAGGCTTCGACCCCTTCCGCTTACGGCGCAGTCCGCGTCCGGAACCACCAGCTCCATCGACTTCTTCGTAATCGGAGCGAGAAGAAATGTTGACATCGCGAACGCGCGCCGAGTCCTTGCGGGCAGACTTCTTGGCCACACGCTCCTTCTCGACAGGCTCGGCAGCCTTCTTGACGCCCTTTTTGGGCCGCGCAGGCTCTGCCGCACGACGCGGGCTGGCCGGACTGGCCGCCGATCCGCTTTTCTTGGGTTTCGGCTCTTCGTCGGTGCTTTCTACCGGTTCAGGCTCAGGAGGCTCGGCGGCCTTGCGCTCGGCAGCCTCAAGCTCGGCCTTCAGCCGAGCCGCTTCCTCGGCGACGCGACGCGCCTCTTCCTCTTGGCGACGAATCTCCTCGGCTTCGCGTCGACGCAACTCCTCTTCGCGAGCGATGCGCTCCTGCTCTTCCTGTTCCGCGAGGCGGCGCGCTTCCTGTTCCGCACGCATCGCCTCCAGTTCGGTGCGCCGACGCGACTCGTCGAACACCGAACTCACCGACGTGGCACGCTCGCGCTGAGGCCGTGAACGGTCGTTAGATTGCCGACGCGCACCCGAAGCGTTCGAGGACTGAGGCGCCGAATCCCCACGCTTGACATAGGTCCGCTTGCGCCGCACTTCGACGCTCACCGTCTTGCTGCTGCGCGGCGTTGGCGCCGGTCTGGCACCAGTCGTGCCGCTGCGTGGCGTTGGGGTTGGCTGACGCAACTCGCTGACCGATTTGCGCTTCAGGGTGACCTCGTTCGGAGCCGAAGCCGCACCTTCTTCGTCCTTTCCATGACTGCGGCGTAGATAGCCGAGGAGCTGGACCTTCTCCTGCTCAGTCAGCGTCGCATCCGCGCCACTCGCGCTGATGCCCGCCTCGTTCAACTGGGTAAGGAGCCGCTCGACAGGGATACCAACCGTGGATGCGAGTTGCTTGACCGTGACTTCACTCATGGACTGATTTAAACCTCTATTCCTCTGGGGCATCCACGAACCAGGGTTCGCGTGCCTTCATGATCAAGCGCGCCGCCCGCTCTTCGTCCATACCCTCAATTTCCATGAGTTCATCGACCGACTGCTCGGCGAGGTCATCCAGGGTGGCGACACCTCGGGCTGCCAACGCGTCGACAAGATCCGCATCCATTCCTTCCATCGACAGAAGATCACCCGGCGCTTGCGGGGCGTCCTCCTCCGAGGCAATGGCGCGAGTCAATAGGACGTCACTTGCGCGCTCGCGCAACGTTTCGATCGTCTCGTCATCGAATTCTTCGATCGCCTGCATCTCTGCGAGCGGTACATAGGCCACCTCATCGACGCTTGTGAATCCTTCCTCGACCAGCACGGTCGCCAGATTCTCGTCGATGTTGAGCTGATCCATAAAGGATTGCACGGACCGGTGGGCCTCTTGCTCGCTCTTGGCGGCAGCATCCTTCTCGTTCATGACGTTGAGCTCCCAGCCACTCAATTGAGTCGCGAGCCGAACGTTCTGACCGAAGCGCCCGATGGCCTGGGCGAGATTCTCTTCCTTTACCGCCACATCCATGCTGCGCGCCTCTTCGTCGATCACGATGGAGACAACGTCGGCCGGCGACATGGCATTGATAACGAACTGAGCCGGATTCTCGTCCCAAAGGATGATGTCGACGCGCTCGCCGTTGAGCTCGTTTGACACCGCCTGGACACGCGATCCACGCATACCGACACAGGCACCGACCGGATCGATACGCGGATCGGAGGTCCGCACGGCGATTTTGGCGCGCGACCCCGGGTCGCGCGCCGCACCGAGAATTTGGATCAAACCCTCGCCGACCTCGGGAACCTCGAGTTTGAACAGTTCGATCAGCAGTTCGGCGGCGGTTCTGCTCACGAAGAGCTGGGGACCCTTGGACTCCGAGCGCACATCATAGAGATAGCCGCGCAGGCGGTCGCCCGGGCGAACGGATTCGCGAGGGATGACATGGTCGCGAGGAACCAATGCTTCGGCATTGTTACCGAGATCGAGCAGAATAGTCCCGCGCTCGGCCTTCTTGACGATACCCGTGACGAGCTGCCCCTTGCGCTCGGCGAAGGCAGAGACGATCTTGGCCCGCTCGGCATCGCGCACCTTCTGCACGATGACCTGCTTGGCCGTCTGAGCCGCGATACGGCCAAACAGCTCGGATTCGATTTCCTCCTCGACGAAATCACCAACCCCCAAGGTCGGTTCGAGGATGGCTGCGGCGGATTGAGTGATTTGACGCGAGGGCGCCTCCAGCACCCCCTCTTCGGGGTCCGGAACGATTTCCCAACGGCGGTATGTACGATAATCCCCGGTCTTGCGGTCGATGACCACGCGAGCCTCGATCTCGCCACCGTGCTTCTTGCGCGTAGCTGAAGCCAAAGCGGCCTCGATCGCCTCGAAGATCACGGATTCGGGGACGTCCTTCTCGTTGGAAACGGCCTCAACGACCAGTAAGATCTCTTTACTCATTCCACCTTTATCCAACTCTTAAGAACATGCGACCCGGAAGCGCCCGAGAAAGTCTCGTCGGCTTCAGGATTCGGGCACCAGACGAGCGGATTCGATCACCCCGAGCGGAACCTCCCAACGACGGTCTTCGACCTCGAGTACGACCAAGCCACTTTCATAGCCTTGAAGGAGGCCATCCAGTTTTCGGCGTCCGTCAATCTTCTCTGCCAACCGAACCCTCACCCGAGAGCCAGCGAAACGCTCGAAGTGCTCCGGGAATACCAGAGGTCTGTCTAGGCCTGGCGAAGAGATTTCGAGATCGTACTGCCCCGGCAGGGGGTCCTCGACATCCAGGACGCCGCTCAACTGATGACTCACCGCAGTGCAATCATCGAGCGTGATTCCGCGCTCGTGATCAATATAGACCCTGAGCGTCGCGCCACCAGTTCCGCGCTGAAAGAACTCCACTCCGACAAGCTCGAACCCCATGGATTCGGCGACTCCACGCGCCAGCGTGGTGAGATGACTGTCTGCAGGCTGCATTGATCCGCCCCGTAGAAACAAAAATTGGGCCATCGGCCCAACCCCTGAACCGTGCCCGGACCTTATCGAGCCCACGGCTGCGTTTCGCGAGCGACAAAAAAACCCCGTAACGGGGCCTTATGGACGGCGAGTGTGATAGCGCTTGCTCTGCCTCCTCCTTAAGCGTGAGGAGTATATCCGACACCAGAACAGGCTGCAACACACGAACACGCAAACAAAGCCCGCCGAACGGCCATTCAGCCGCTCGCAACAGGAAACGGGGACACGACTCGAGACCTCCGAGCGACGAAGCGCCGCAGCGCTCCGCCGTTCGGACGAGGAATCATTGCGCGGGCGCGTAGACTCCTGGCGGATAGGCGGCGGGACCATACCCCGGGTATCCATACCCGTAAGGGACCGGAGGCGCATAGGCGCGCATCTGCTCCCATTGCTGACGCATCCGCGCATCCGCCTCGCGACGCATCGCCTCGTACCGCGCCATCATCTCGGCGCGCCGCTTGTTGGCAGCCTCCCAGCCGTAGGAGCCAGCCGGAACCGGCGACGGCATCTGCTGACGCGCATCATCCGCAACCGCCGGAGCCTCTTGAGCCGGCACCTGAGCCGGCACCTGAGCCTGAGCCTGAGCCGGCGCAGCAAACGCAGGCGTCACCGGCATGGGCTGCGGCATGAAGCCGGGAGCAGGAGCCGCCGGCGGTTCGGCCGGCTGCTCGGCGACAGCCGGCGCGGGGGCCTGCTGCTTGATCAGCGAGTTCGCGAAGACCGACGACTCGGCTTCGCGAACCGGCTTATGCTCCTCGACGACCGTGGTCGCGACAACCTTCGGCTCCTCTGCAGCCTCCGACGCCTTGCCCTCGTGATCGTTAGGCAGAACTTTGATCGGAACCGGACTCAACTTCGCGAGCGAGTCCATGAAAGCCGCCGCAGTAGGCTTGCCCTCCTCGCGATCGATCGAACTCAAATAGAGGTAGCCGAACGCAATGACGACCCCCCAGAGCACCAGCTTCGGCAGCCATCCCAGCGATGAGCGTGGGGCCGCGTTGTCCGCATTAGCCATGATGAATACTCTCCCGCAAGACCTTGCTTAAAGAATGAACTCAACCGCATCGGCGGCCCATCGAGCCTGGACCCCACCCAGCCGGTCAACGACCAGCCGTCAGCGCCAGCAAGACCTCTAGGATCCGCTCGGAACACAGGGCCACGTTATCCTCGATCTCCTTCATGGTAATGACGGTGCCGCTCTTACCGGCGGCCCAGTTGACGACGAAGGCGAAGCTTGCATAGCACAACCCCAACTCACGCGCCAGGGTTGCCTCCGGCATGCCGGTCATACCGACCATGTCGCAGCCATCGCGCTCATAACGTCTTATTTCGGCGGCCGTTTCCAGCCGCGGCCCCTGAGTCGCACCATAAGTGCCACCCGGAACGATACCGCAACCGACGCGACCGCATGCATCGATCAGCGACTGTCGCAGCGCCTCACAGTATGGCTCCGTCACGTCGATATGCTCGACGCCATCGGCCATCCCGTCGTAGAGCGTATGCTCACGACCGTAGGTATAGTCGATGATCTGATCCGGGACGGCCAACGCCGCCGGACCGAATCGCTCGGTGATCCCGCCAACGGCGGCCAAGGCCACCACGCGCTCGGCTCCACACTCGCGTAGCGCCCAGAGATTCGCGCGATAGTTGATCCGATGCGGCGGAAGGTGGTGGGCAGCCCCATGCCGGGGCAAAAACAGAACCGCCGAATCCCCAAGGCGACCGCGCGTTACGGGAGCGGAGGTCTCGCCAAACGGCGTCTCCACCGATTGAGCATCCAGAACCGCCAGAGAAGACAGCCCGGAGAATCCGGAGCCGCCGATGATAGCCAGAAGAGACATGCACCCACCACAACCGATAAAGACGACGCAGTCTACCGGAGAGCGCATGGGATGCCAAACCCGCGCCGCGAACGGCGCCGGGAGACGATTAGAGCCGAATGCCCCCGATCAACGACCGAGCGACCTAGCCCGCCCGGAGTCCTGAAACAGCCCGATCTCGACTAATTTCGGCAACAACACCGACTCCTCTCGCTCGATCCGCCTGGCGACCATCTCGAAGATCTCTCGCGTTTCGGCCAGGAAATCCTCGGAGAAATTGAAATCGCAATTCCTCAGCCAGCGCTTGTGATAATCGTCGAACACCTTGCGCAGGGGTTTTTCGCCGCTGATGAAACCCCAGGCGATAGACTTGACCCTCGCATCCTCGTGGATCAGCAACCGAGGGTAGAGAGTACGATCCTCGTCAGAAAGATGCGCGCTAACCTTCGTTCCGAGATCGCACAGGAGTTCATAGGCCGTCTTGGCGTTCGGGCGGATCCTCAACATCTCAGGCGTCATGATCGCATTGAGATCCTCGATCATCTGACGCAGCTCAATATGTGTATTGCGATAGGCATCCAGTGTCGTCATCGGGCGTCCTCCTCCAAAAGCGGAACAATAATTATCTAAGGGACCGCACGCCCGCCACCGACGGACTCAAGCGTCGGCGACAGATCGGACGGGGCGCTAGGCCAACCGTCGGCTCAGCAGCCCTCCCCGGAGGATGTAGCTCAATTGCACCAGATAGTCAAAAAGCCATTAATTATATTGGAATTTTACAGAACACCCAGACAGACCGAATGACCTCACACATCCTGATCGGCGACCGCATAGATGCCCGAGGCATTGCGGAAATAATTCTTGTAATCGAGACCATACCCATAAAGATAACGATCGGGAACCCGAACCCCGACAACATCCACGCTACACCGGTGCGGCCGGATCTTCTCGACCAAAACCGCCGAATGCACGCTAGCCGCGCCATCCTCATGACAGGCACGAATGACCTGATCGACGGTGATCCCCTCGTCGAGAATGTCGTCGAGTACCAGCACGTGCTCGCCGCGAATCGCCTCTGACGGACGATAACGCCAGGCGAGCTCCCCGCCACTGGTGGCGCCCTGATAGCGGCTGGCGTGGATGTAATCGAGGCGAAGCTGAAAGTTGAGCCGTGGCAGCAAAAGTCCCGCCACGATCACCGCCCCGGTCATGACGCAGAGCACCAGCGGATCCTTTCCCGCCAAACGCTCAGCGAGTTCCTCGGCCATGCGATCGAGCGCCGCATCCATCTCCTGCGCGCTCACCAGGCATTCGGCGCGGCCGGCAACGGCGTCATAGTCTTTCGAATCGAGCTTCATCCAGCGTTCTCCGGATCTGTAGGGTCAGTCAACCCGAGCGGGAGCGTCTCGAGCTCCTCCAATTCGGCGACATGGCGCAGCGCGCGCTGCCATTCGGGCTGTTCGTGTAATTGCGCCGCATCCAACCGACCACGTCCATGCATGCGCAGCAGACGCAGATGCGAGGCCGGATCCCGTCGATCCCCAAAAGACTCGACGATATCCTGCGCGGCCGGGCGATTGTTGCAGATGAGCAGCATATCGCAACCCGCCTCGGCTGCAGCCTGTGCTCGCTCAGGATAATCGCCGCCCGCACCCGCTGCGGCCATGTTGAGGTCATCGCTGAAGATGACGCCTTGGAACCCCATTCGCTCGCGCAGGATATCCTTCAGCCAGCGCGCCGAAAAACCGGCGGGCTCTGGCGCGATTCGCGGATAGACCACATGCGCCGGCATGATCGCCTCCAGCCCCCGGTCGATCAGACGCTGGAAGGGCACCAGATCCTCCATCTCAAGGTCGGCGAAGGTCCGCTCGTCCGTTGGCAGCTCCAGGTGGGAATCCGCGATCACGCCGCCGTGCCCAGGAAAATGCTTGCCGACCGCCGCCATCCCCGCCTGCCGGACGCCCTCGACCCAGGCCGCCGTCAATTCCGACACCTGCTGCTCATGCGCCCCGAAACCGCGATCGCCAATGACTTGGCTGATCTGACGATCCAGGTCCAGCACCGGGGCAAAGCTGAAATCCACCCCGAGCGAACGCAGCTCGGCAGCCATCAACCAGCCAATCGCTTCGCAGGCCCTGCGAGCCTTCGCGGGATCGGTCGCATAGAACCGCCCGAAACGCCCCGCAGGCGGCAGGCGCGTGAAGCCCTCGCGAAACCGCTGCACGCGCCCGCCTTCCTGATCGACGCCGATCAGCAATCGAGGGTCACGAAGCGCATGAATGGC
Source organism: Thiorhodococcus fuscus (assembly GCF_042682685.1). Classification (NCBI taxonomy): domain Bacteria; kingdom Pseudomonadati; phylum Pseudomonadota; class Gammaproteobacteria; order Chromatiales; family Chromatiaceae; genus Thiorhodococcus; species Thiorhodococcus fuscus. Next base: position 66,210 of record NZ_JBHUHX010000002.1, on the reverse strand, counting down.
CGCAGTCAGCTCGGCGAGCTGAGCGGGCGATTCGTAGTTGCGCGAGAAGAGGATGACACCGCCAACCGAGGTATGCCGCAGGAGCTCGCGGTCCTCCTCGGACAGTCGAGTTCCGGCCAGATCGACCATGATGGGACCGAGCGACATCTCAAAGCCTCCCGGTTAAAGGGAATGAAGCGGACGGAAAGGGCGAAACAGACACCGAAACTAGCAACATGAAGACACAGATAGACCGACGATTCATACGACCCACTTTTACCACAGGGTCAGACATGTCGCGAGCGCACGTCCAGCCGATCTCGCAGCGCATCCCCGAAAAGGTTCACCGAAAGGACAACGAACAGGATCGCCAAACCCGGGGCAACCACCAGATGCGGCGCGACGAGCAGATAGGAGACGCCGTCGCGCACCATATTTCCCCAGGATGCGTCCGGGGGCTGCACCCCAAGCCCGAGAAAAGACAGGCTCGCCTCGGCGATGACGACGCCGGAGATGGCGAAGGTCGCCTCCACCATGAGCGGCGCGATCGTCAGTGGAATCAGGTGCCGCAGCAGGATCGCCCAGCTCGACCGACCGAGCGCACGCGCCGCCGTCACATGATCGCGATGAACCAGGGCGAGCACCTGAGCCCTTGCCAAGCGCGCGTAACCGACCCAGCCAACGACGACCAGGGCGAAGATGACGTTGTCGATCCCCGGCCCCATGACCCCGGCCAGCGCGATCGCGAGCAGGATGCCGGGAAAGGCCATGAAGAGATCCAGGATTCGGGCCACGACGAGATCCAGCCAACCACCGACGAATCCCGAAAAGGCACCGACCAGAGTTCCCAAAGAGGCACTTACCGCGACCACGCCGAACCCTACCAACAGCGAGGTCCGAGCCCCGGCCAGCAGACGATCGAGCACCGGTCGACCCAGGTCGTCGTTACCCAACAGAGAGAAGGTGCCAGGAGGCGCCAGGATGGCAGTCAAATCCACCCGATCCGGGTCCAGACCGAGCAGCGGCGCACAGATCGCCAAAAGAACCCAAAAAACCAGGAACAAGGCAGCCAAACCTAGAGTCCAATCCGTCCGCAAACCTGATAAGCTCCGATCAACTCAGGGCCGAGCGCCTGGCCCTGTTGGATTTCGATACCCCGCCCTGATATACCCACTAGAGCGGTATGGAATCGTCCAATACCACCCTATTGCGCATCAGGTCAACGAGGATAGCCCTAAGAATGAATGCGAAGAACCTGAATATCCTGCTTTGGATCGCCGTCACCTTCTGGCTGGTGATGTCGCTCAACAGCCTGACCTCGAGCGATCACATCGAGGCGCACAACCTGAGCTACAGCCAGTTCCTACAAGAGCTCTCCGACGGCTCGATCAGGGAAGTGACCATCCAGGACCAACAGGTCAAGGGTGTTCGCAACGACGGATCGCGCTTCGAAACCTATGATCCGGGCGATCCGGGCCTGGTCGGCGATCTGCTGAAGAACGCTGTAACCATTCGCGCTCAACCACCGGAAAAGCCGAGCATCTTCGTACAGCTGCTCTCCGCCTGGCTGCCCTTCCTGGTACTGGCCGGCGTCTGGATCTGGTTCATGCGCCGCAACTCGGGCGGAGGAGGCTCCGGGGGTATCTTCAATTTCGGCAAGAGCCGCGCGCGCCAGCATGCCGAAGGCGAAGTGAAGGTCACGCTGCGCGACGTCGCCGGTGTCGAAGAGGCCAAGGAAGAGGTCGGCGAATTGGTCGACTTCCTCAAGAACCCACAGAAATTTTCCAACCTCGGCGGACGCATCCCGCGCGGCGTGCTCATGGTGGGGCCGCCCGGAACGGGTAAGACACTGCTCGCACGCGCCATCGCCGGCGAAGCCAAGGTGCCGTTCTTCAGCATCTCCGGTTCTGACTTCGTCGAGATGTTCGTCGGCGTCGGCGCCTCTCGCGTGCGCGATCTGTTCGAGCAGGCCAAGAAGAGCGCGCCCTGCATCATCTTCATCGACGAGATCGACGCGGTCGGCCGCAAGCGCGGGGCTGGCCTCGGCGGCGGACACGACGAGCGCGAGCAGACCCTCAACCAGTTGCTGGTCGAGATGGACGGCTTCGCGGGCAACGAAGGCATCATCGTGATCGCGGCGACCAACCGCGCCGACGTGCTCGACCCCGCCCTGCTGCGTCCTGGACGCTTCGACCGCCAGGTCGTCGTCGGCCTGCCCGATCTGGCCGGACGCGCCGCTATTCTAGAGGTCCACATGCGCAAGGTGCCGATCGCCGACGACGTCGACGCACGCACCATCGCACGCGGAACGCCCGGATTCTCCGGCGCCGATCTCGCCAACCTGGTGAACGAGGCCGCGCTCTTCGCCGCGCGCGCCGGAAACACCGAGGTCTCGATGGACATGTTCGAGAAGGCCAAGGACAAGATCATGATGGGCGCCGAGCGCCGCAGCATCGTCATGTCCGAGAACGAGAAGAAGCTCACCGCCTATCACGAGGCCGGACACGCTATCGTCGGAAGGCTGGTGCCCGAGCACGACCCGGTCCACAAGGTCAGCATCATTCCGCGCGGACGGGCGCTGGGCGTCACCCTCTTCCTTCCGGAACGGGATCGCTACAGCATGAGCAAGCGCCAGCTGGAGAGTCAGATCTCCAGCCTGTTCGGCGGCCGCATCGCAGAGGAGATGATCTTCGGACCCGAGCAGGTCACGACCGGCGCCTCGAACGATATCGAACGCGCGACCGACATCTCGCGCAACATGGTCACCCGATTCGGACTGTCCGACGAACTCGGCCCCTTGGCCTATGCCGAAGACGAAGGCGAGGTCTTCCTCGGCCGATCCGTCACGCAGCAGCGCCAGATCTCGCCCGAAACCGCTCAGGCGATCGACAAGGAGGTGCGCGCCATCATCGACCGCAACTACAAGCGATCCAGACAGTTGCTCGAAGAGAACCTGGAAAAGCTGCACACCATGGCGGGCGCCCTGCTGAAATACGAGACCATCAGCAAGGATCAGATCGACGACATCATGGAAGGCCGCCCGATGCGCGAGCCCGAGGATGACCCTGGTCGCCCGAGCACCCCCACAGCAGGGGGCGGCACGGAAAAGGGCGCAGGCAGCACCAAGCAGCCGCCAGTCGCCATCGGCGGTGTCTGACGAGCGCCCGCGCTCATCGGAGACATCAACTCAGTAAAAAATAAAGCCCCCGCCATCGCGGGGGCTTTTTTATTTGCCGATTCGGACCTGGCGCACCGAATCAAAAGGCACACCGCATGAATCATGCGCCGACAGCTCAGCCCCCAATCGCGGCCTGCTGAGCCGGAGTGCGCGCCTTGACGGACAACGCATGCAGCTCGCCGCTCGCGACCTGTTCGCGCACAGCCTCCATCACCAAGCGCTCGCGCTTGATCGGGGCCATACCTTCGAAGATCTCGCTGACGATGATGGCTTCGAAATGACCGCCGTCGTCACCGCTCACACGCACGTCGGCGCCCGGGATGCCGGCGCGAATGAGATCTGCCACTGCTTCGGTTTCCATTCTCTTGCTCCGTTGGTGAGTTAACCCGAATCCAGCAATCGGAACCGCAGAGGCGCACGCAAACCCCTTGGATCATTGGCGTTTTTGTGCGCTTTGCGGGTCGAGGAGCCCGCCTGAAATCAGAGCTCTCGCGTGGCCAGGAAACGAACGTCCGGCCAGCGCTCCTGAGCCAGGTTGAGGTTGACCATGGTCGGGGCCAGATACACCAGCTGATCGTCGCCATCCAGGGCGAGATGTTCGTAATTCTTCTCCCTGAAGCGTTCGAGCATCTTGGAATCGTCGCACTCGATCCAGCGGGCGGTCTTGACGCTGACCGCCTCGACGATGGCATCAACACCATACTCGTCTTTGAGGCGATAGGCCGCCACATCGAACTGTAGTACGCCCACCGCGCCCAGGATGAGCTCGTTATTCTTGAGCGGACGGAAGGATTGAGTCGCCCCCTCCTCGGAGAGCTGCAACACCCCTTTCTGCAACGCCTTCATCCGTAGCGGATCCTTGAGCACGACACGGCGGAACAGTTCGGGCGCGAAATAGGGAATGCCCTCATATTTGAGCGCCTCGCCTTCGCTGAAGGTATCGCCGATCTGAATGGTGCCGTGGTTGTGCAAACCGATAATGTCGCCCGGCCATGCCTCCTCGACATGACGGCGCTCGTCGGCCTGAAAGGTGATGGCGTTGGCGACCTGAATGGCCTTTCCGGTACGCACGTGGCGCATCTTCATGCCCTTCTTATAGCTCCCCGAGCAGACCCGCATGAAGGCGACCCGGTCGCGATGCGCCGGATCCATGTTCGCCTGGATCTTGAACACGAAACCGGTGAATGCCTCCTCGCCGGGCGAAACCGCGCGCTGCTGGGTCGAGCGCGGACGTGGCGGCGGAGCATATTGCACGAAGGCATCCAACAGTTCGCGCACGCCGAAATTGTTGATCGCCGAACCGAAGAAAACCGGGGTCTGCTTGCCGGCCAAATAGGCATCCATGTCCAACTCATGGCTGGCGCCCTGGACCAGTTCCATCTCTTCGCGCAACTCCTGGGCCTGATCGCCCAGCACCTCGTCCATACGCGGATTATCGATTCCCTCGATGATCTCGCCCTCGGCGATCTTGCCGCCATGCTGGGCGCTGAAGAGATGCGTCTTGCCCGAACGCAGATCGTAGACCCCCTTGAACCGCTTACCCATGCCGATCGGCCAGGTCAGCGGCGTGCATTGGATCTTGAGCACCTCCTCGACCTCGTCGAGGATCTCGATGGCATCCCGTCCCTCGCGGTCGAGCTTGTTGACGAAGGTCAGAATCGGGGTGTCGCGCAGCCGGCAGACGTCCATCAGTTTGATGGTCCGTTCCTCGACGCCCTTGGCGACGTCGATCACCATCAGCGCCGAATCGACCGCCGTCAGGGTCCGATAGGTGTCCTCGGAGAAGTCTTCGTGGCCGGGGGTGTCGAGCAGATTGACGATGGCGTCGCCATAGGGGAACTGCATGACCGACGAGGTCACGGAGATGCCGCGCTCCTTCTCCAGCTCCATCCAGTCAGAGGTGGCGTGTCTGGCCGCCTTGCGGCCCTTGACCGTTCCGGCGAGCTGAATGGCGCCGCCGAACAGCAACAGCTTCTCGGTCAGAGTGGTCTTACCCGCGTCGGGGTGCGAGATGATGGCAAAGGTACGGCGCTTGCGGAGTTGCTCTTGGAGCTCGCTCATAGGACAGGGATGGAGATACGATTACGCTGGTAAATCGTCGGATTATATCCAATCCCCGCGACTCAGGCACGGCCCGCACGCATGCTCACCGAACCTCAGGCGACCTGCTGCCCGCTATCCAGCCCAATCAACTGACGCGCGAGCACGGTCGCATCCTCGCGCCCCTGGCGCGCCGGATAGTAACGACGGCGCAGACCGATCTCGCAGAATCCCTCGGAGGCGTAAAGCGCCTTGGCGCCGACGTTGGATGCCCTCACCTCCAAAAACGCGGTTTCGGCGCCCTGACCGACCGCCAGCCCCATGAGATGGTTCAGCATCTCTCGACCGTAGCCGCGCTGCTGATGCTGCGGATGGACGCACAGATTGAAGACGTGACATTCGCCGACCGCAACCGACATGATCCCATGCGCCACGATCTCGGAGCCGACCTCGCCAACCCAGCAGGAATACTCGACCCGCAGACAATCCCGAAATGTTTCGATGGTCCAGGGGAATTCGTAGGACGCGCGCTCCACCCCGAGAACCTGGCCAAGGTCATCGTCGCACATGGGTCTGAAGGTCAACATGGCATTCTCCACCAAAGCTGCTCATCCCGCGTCCGAACGCCGATCTCGGGACGCAAGGCGCCGCACTATAGGCAGATGACGGGGATCATGTCACGGCCGTTTGATCGAAAAGGGACTCTCGGAACGCCGACAATGGCCTAGGCTTTCGGGCTATAGTTCCCCATTATTGGAATCCGGAACACTTGAAACGGCTGAACGGCATCGAGATGCCGACAGCCCACCCAACCGACCCGATTCGACGGATTCGGAGTCCAATGCTGCAAATGCCGCGTCGCGGTCATCCCCTTTCCACACACCTTTCGGATAGTTCGATGTCGCACAAGAGCATGGTCACACTCGACGGTAACGAAGCCGCCGCCTACGTCGCCCATATGACCAACGAGGTCATCGCCATCTACCCCATCACGCCCTCCTCGAACATGGGCGAGTGGGCGGACGACTGGTCCGCCCAGGGAATCACGAATCTATGGGGCACGATCCCCGATGTCGTCGAGATGCAGAGCGAGGCCGGTGCCGCCGGCGCCATCCACGGCGCCCTGCAGGGAGGATCGCTGGCCACCACCTTCACGGCCTCGCAAGGTCTGCTGCTGATGATCCCGAACATGTACAAGATCGCGGGCGAACTCTCGCCGACGGTCTTCCACGTGTCGGCGCGCTCCCTTGCAGCTCAGGCCCTGTCGATCTTCGGCGATCACTCGGACGTCATGGCCTGCCGAGCGACCGGATACGCCATGCTCTCGTCCGCCTCGGTGCAGGAGGTCATGGACTTCGCCCTCATCTCCCAGGCGTCGACGCTGGAAAGCCGGGTCCCCTTCCTGCATTTCTTCGACGGCTTCCGCACCTCGCATGAGGTCGCCAAGATCGAGAAGCTGCCGGTCGAAACCATTCGCGCCATGATCGACGAAGATCTGGTCGCAGCCTGCCGCGAGCGGGCGCTGAATCCGGATCGTCCCAAGCTGCGCGGGACCTCGCAGAATCCAGACGTCTATTTCCAGGGCCGCGAGACGGTCAACCCCTATTACGCAGCGACGCCGGACATCGTGCAGGGCGTCATGGACCGCTTCGCCGCCCTCACCGGACGCCAGTACGGGCTCTTCGAATACGTAGGTGCGCCCGATGCCGAACGGGTGGTCGCGCTCATGGGCTCAGGGATCGGCGCTGCCGAGGAAACGGTGGACCATCTGGTCGCGCAGGGCGAGAAGGTCGGACTCATCAAGGTCCGTCTATTCCGCCCATTCGACCCAACCCGATTGATCGCCGTCCTGCCCGACACGGCCAAGCGCATTGCCGTGCTCGACCGCACCAAGGAGCCCGGCGCCGATGGCGAACCGCTCTACAAGGACATCCTGACCGCTCTGGCCCAGGCCCACGGCGAGGGACGGATCGACCGCATGCCACGCGTTCTCGGCGGTCGCTATGGTCTGTCCTCCAAGGAGTTCACCCCGGCCATGGTCAAGGGCGTCTTCGACGAGCTCGCCAAGCCGGCCCCGAAGAACCATTTCACCGTCGGTATCATCGACGACGTCGGCCACAGCAGCCTGGAGTGGGATCCGCACTTCAAGTCGAGCGCCATCCAGAACGTCACCGCCTGCGTCTTCTATGGTCTCGGGTCCGATGGAACCGTCTCGGCCAACAAGAACTCGATCAAGATCATCGCCGAGGAGACCCCCAATTTCGGCCAAGGCTATTTCGAGTACGACTCCAAGAAGGCCGGAGCCGTCACGATCAGCCATCTGCGCTTCGGCCCGCACCCCATCAATAGCACCTACCTGATCGGTGACGACGAGGCGAGCTTCGTGGCCTGTCATCAGCCCACCTTCCTGACCCGCTACGAGATGCTCGACAAGGCGCGCAAGGGTGGCGTCTTCCTGCTCAACTCGCACACCCCTCCCGATCAGGTCTGGAACGATCTGCCGCGCAGAATGCAGCAGATCATGCTCGACAAGGCACTGACCTTCTATGTCATCGACGCCTACGGCATCGCCGCCGAGACTGGGATGGGGCGACGCATCAACACCATCATGCAGACCTGCTTCTTTGCCATCTCCGGGATCCTGCCCAAGGACGAGGCGATCGCCCACATCAAGGAGGCGGTCAAGAAGACCTACGGCAAAAAGGGCCAGCGCCTGCTGGACCGCAACTACCTGGCCATCGACGCGACGCTGGCCGGCCTGCACCAGGTCGAGATTCCCGCCGAGGTATCGAGTACCTTCGATCGCCCGCCCGTGGTCCCGGACGACGCGCCGGACTTCGTGCGCCAGGTGACGGCCCCGCTGCTCGCCGGGAACGGCAACCAGCTTCCGGTCAGCCTCATGCCGGCCGACGGCACCTGGCCGACCGGAACGACCCGCTTCGAGAAACGCAACCTGGCGCTGAAGCTGCCCAAGTGGGACCAGGATCTCTGCACCCAATGCGGCAAATGTCCGCTTGTCTGTCCGCACGCCGCGATCCGCGCCAAGGTCTATCCGGGCGAACGCGTCGACCAGGCTCCCGAGGGATTCCTGCACGCCACCATCAAGGGCAAGGACTTCCCCGAGGGCTATCAGGTCACCTATCAGATCGCGCCCGAGGACTGCACCGGATGCGGACTTTGCGTGGAGGTCTGCCCGATCCGCGACCGCAAAAATCCCGAGCACAAGGCGCTCGACATGGTCGATGCCGAACTCGTCCACGCTCAGGAAAAGGCCAACTGGGACTTCTTCCTCGGCCTGCCCGAGTACGACCGCACCCGGCTGGATGCCTCCAAGATCAAGCACGCCATGATGATGCAGCCGCTGTTCGAGTTCTCCGGCGCCTGCGTCGGCTGCGGCGAGACACCCTACATCAAGCTCGCCACCCAGCTGTTCGGCGACCGCATGCTGGTCGCCAACGCCACCGGCTGCTCGTCCATCTATGGCGGCAACCTGCCGACCACGCCCTACACCACCAACGCAGAGGGTCGCGGACCGAGCTGGAACAACTCGCTGTTCGAGGACAACGCCGAATTCGGCCTGGGACTGCGCCTCGCGGTCGACAAGCAGAGCACCCAAGCCCGCGAACTGGTCGCCCGCTTGGCAGACCGGATCGGGACGGAGTTGACCGAGGCCCTGCTGAGCGCCGACCAATCGAGCGAAACGGGTCTCCACGAGCAGCGTGAACGGGTTATCGCGCTACGCGAATGTCTGGCGGGAATCGAGAGCCCGGAGGCACGCACGCTGGAGAGCATCTGCGACCAGCTGGTCCGACGCAGCGTCTGGATCATCGGCGGTGACGGCTGGGCCTACGACATCGGCTACGGCGGCGTCGACCATGTCCTGGCCAGCGGACGCAACGTCAATCTGCTGATCCTGGACACCGAGGTCTATTCCAACACCGGCGGACAGAACTCCAAGGCGACGCCGATGGGCGCGGTCGCCAAGTTCGCGGCCGGCGGCAAGCCGACCTTCAAGAAGGACCTGGCGATGATGGCCATGGCCTACGAGAACGTCTACGTCGCCCAGGTCGCCTTCGGCGCAAAGGACGTACAGACCGTGCGCGCCTTCATGGAGGCCGAATCCTACGACGGCCCCTCGGTCATCATCTGCTACTCGCCCTGTATCGCGCATGGCGTCGATCTGTCCAACAACCTGCGCCAGCAGGACATGGCCGTCAATGCGGGCCACTGGGCGCTGTTCCGCTACGACCCGCGCCGAGCCGCCCGAGGAGAGAATCCGCTCCTGATCGACTCCAAGCCGCCGAGCATCCCCTATCGGGACTTCATGAACTCCGAGACCCGTTTCAGCCTGCTGAACCGCACCCACCCTGAGGCTGCGGAACGCTTCCTGCAGCTCGCTCAGACGCATGTGAAAACGCGGTTCGATCTCTACGAACAGCTGGCCCATCTGGCGGTCCAGAAGGCACCGTCGAGCGAGTAGGCCCGACGACCGAAGACGGATCCCGCGCCAGGGATCCGTCATTGCCCCCACCGTTTCGTAAACGAGGCGTTTCCGACCATGAACCTCACGACCCACTACCTCGGACTGGAACTCAAGAACCCGCTGGTTCCCTCGGCCTCCCCGCTGACCAAGAGTCTCGACATCGCGCGCGAACTCGAAGACAGCGGCGCGGCCGCCATCATCATGTATTCACTGTTCGAGGAAGCCATCACGGCCGAGTCCGAATCGATGGTGCGTTTCCTGCACCAACAGGACACGGGATTCGCCGAGAGCACGACGGGGTTCCTGCCCGACCATCAGGATTTCGAGAACGGGCTCGAACGCTATCTGAATCAGATCCGCATGCTCAAAGAGACGCTCGACATCCCTGTCATCGCCAGTCTCAACGGGGTCACCGACAGCGGGTGGATCAAGCATGCGATCGAGCTGGAGCAGGCCGGAGCCGACGCGCTCGAACTCAACGTCTACTACGTCGCGGCCCAATTGGATCGGACCGGGACGGAGGTCGAGGAGCTCTATCTCAAGCTGCTGCGCGAACTGCGGGGCCAGATCTCCATCCCGATCAACATGAAGCTCTCACCGGCCTTCAGCGCGGTCGGCAATTTCGTCACGCGACTCGCAGCCGCAGGCGCCAATGGCGTCTCACTCTTCAACCGCTTCTACCAACCCGACATCGACATCGGCCGCCTCAGACTACAGGCCAGACTCACGCCCTCGACCTCGGCCGAATCGCTGCTCGCCATGCGCTGGATCGCCCTCCTCCACGGCCGCATCGAGGGCCTTTCGTTGGGTGCCACGGGCGGCATCCATACCGCCGAGGATGCCATCAAGCTGCTGCTCGCCGGAGCCGACGTCGTACACGTCTGCAGCGCCCTGCTCGACAAGGGTCCGAGCTATGTCGCACTGCTGCTTGCCGACATCTCGGACTGGATGCAAGAGCAGGGATTCGAGTCGGTCGAGGATTTCCGTGGACGCGTGAGCGCGCTCTCGGTCCCCAATCCAGCGGAGTTCGAACGCGCCAATTATCTCAACGTACTCGACAGCTACAGCCCGGCGGCCGGCGTTCGAGTCTGACACCCTCATCCCACCGAAGGGGCGCGGAGAGCAGTCCGCGCCCCCCGCCTCAGGACCTCGCCAATCCAAGGGATTGATATATTCAATCATCCTTTGATTGACGATTGTCATCCCAGACCAACAGAATCGGCGCGCCCCAACTCGCGCGCACACATCACTAAAGCAATAACGAGAGGCACCGCGCTCGCCCAACGAGCAGGCGGGTAGCATTTTGCGCGCGTTCCGACCAACGGGAAATCCCGTACCAGCCTCCGCACTCTAGAGGCCGATCCGTGCTGCCCGACTCTCACATAACAATTCCAACGCAAAAGTAGGAAGCCCATGCAACAAGAATCGGTCGACGCCATCAAGGCGCATCCGCGCTATCAGGAACTGGTGTGCTCACGCAAGTGTTTCGCCTGGAACCTGACGTTCATCATCCTGGCCATCTACTACGGCTTCATCTTGGTCATCGCCTTCGTGCCCTCCTGGCTGGGCACGCCGATCGCGGCAGGGGCGACGACCACGATCGGAATCCCCGTCGGCATCATCATCATCCTCTCCGCCTTCGCCCTCACCGGAATCTACGTGGCCCGGGCCAACGGCCGCTTCGATGCCCTGACCAAAGAGATCCGGGAGGACATGCAATGAAACGTTTCGCACTCTGGGGCGCGCTGCTGGCGCTGCTGACGCCCTTCGTGCTCGTGGCCGCGCCGGCCATGACCGGCGAGGTCGAGCGACAGGCGACTAACTACACCGCCATCGGCATGTTCCTGGTATTCGTCGCCGGCACGCTCGGCATCACCTACTGGGCGGCCAAGCGCACCCGTTCCGCCAAGGACTTCTACACCGCCGGCGGCGGCATCACCGGTTTCCAGAACGGTCTCGCCATCGCGGGCGACTTCATGTCCGCCGCCTCCTTCCTGGGCATCTCCGGCCTGGTGTTCGCGTCCGGCTACGACGGTCTCATCTACTCCATCGGCTTCCTGGTCGGCTGGCCGGTGATCATGTTCCTGATCGCCGAACAGATCCGCAATCTGGGCAAGTTCACCTTCGCCGACGTCAGCTCCTACCGCTTCGGACAGACCCCGATCCGCAGCATGGCGGCCATCTCCTCGTTGGTCGTGGTCGCCTTCTACCTGATCGCCCAAATGGTCGGTGCCGGCAAGCTGATTCAGCTGCTGTTCGGTCTGGAGTATTGGATCGCCGTGGTCGCAGTCGGCGTGCTCATGATGGTCTATGTCATCTTCGGCGGCATGACCGCCACCACTTGGGTGCAGATCATCAAGGCGCTGCTGCTGCTGGCAGGCGCGACCTTCATGGCCATCGCCTCCCTGGCCTATTTCGGATTCTCGCCCGAAGAGATGTTCCGTCAGGCCGTCGCCGTCCATCCCAAGGGGGATGCCATCATGGGTCCAGGCACCCTGGTCACGGACCCGCTCAACGCCATCTCATTGGGGCTTGCGCTCATGTTCGGTACCGCCGGTCTGCCGCACATCCTGATGCGGTTCTTCACCGTGCCGGATGCCAAGGAGGCGCGTAAATCGGTCTTCTATGCCACCGGCTTCATCGGCTATTTCTACATCCTGACCTTCATCATCGGCTTCGCGGCCATCGTGCTGCTGACCCAGCACCCCGAGTTCTTCAAGCCAGGCGCGCTGGTCGATGGCTCGATCGTCGACGTCAAGGGCGTCAGCGGCGGCACCAACATGGTCGCTATCCGCTTGGCCGAGGCCGTCGGCGGCAACCTCTTCCTCGGCTTCATCTCGGCCGTCGCCTTCGCCACCATCCTCGCGGTGGTCTCCGGTCTGACCCTGGCGGGCGCCTCCGCCATCTCGCACGACCTCTACGCCAGCGTCATCGCACGCGGACGCAGCAACGAGGCCACCGAGATCCGCGTCTCCAAGTTCGCCACCTTCGCACTGGGTCTGGTGGCCATCGGCCTGGGTATCGCCTTCGAGACCCAGAACGTGGCCTTCATGGTAGGTCTGGCCTTCGCCATCGCGGCAAGCGCCAACTTCCCGGTCCTCATCACCTCGATCTTCTGGGGCAAGATGACCACTCGCGGAGCGGTCGTCGGCGGACTCGTGGGTCTGATCAGCGCCGTGGTGCTGACCATCCTGTCGAAGGCGGTCTGGGGCGACGTACTGGGGCACACGGCCATGGTCGACGGCAAGGAGATCGCGGTTGGCCTGATCGGCCTGAACAACCCGGCGATCATCTCCATGCCGCTGGCCTTCTTCTTCATCTGGCTGGTCTCGCTCTTGGACAACTCGGAGCGAGCCAAGCTGGATCGGGGCGCCTTCGACGCCCAGAAGATCCGCTGCGAAACCGGCATCGGCGCGGAGGGCGCCGCCAGCCACTGAGGTATTGCATGACAGCCGTCGCGCAGGAACAGGGATGTTCCTCGGGCGGCATGCTAGACGCACGGGGCCATTGGCCCCGTTTTTTCGCCACTCAAACGAGCGCAGGGTAATCGGCCAGACCGGGATTCCCAGCGACGTTCTTGAGCTTGGGCGTATTCAGACGCTCGATCTTGACCGTTTTGATATCGCGTAGATAGGTCGCGACCGTCTCCCAGATCGGCTCACCCGGAGACTGGCTGCCGACCGTCGCCCAACCCGCGACCACATAGGTCTTGTCCGGCTCGATCCGGGTCCCATCGTCGAGACTCATATCCTGGATGCGCTGACCGATGGCCTCGGTCGGATCGCAGACATAGTTCATTCCCCCCACCCGCACCATGTCGCCACCCTGCTGAACATAGGGGTCGGGATTGAAGAGGTTGTCGCAGACGTCTTCGAGGATCGCCTTCAGGTCCGCCCCCGTCATCTCGCGCCGATAGGTCTCGGGATAGGTGATGCAGGTCTGATCCATGACGTTGTCCATGGTGATCGCCTGCCCCGGAAGCACCGTGGTGCCCCAGCGGAATCCGGGAGAGAGACTGATCTGGGCGTCATGGACCTTGCGCAGGGCATCGCAGATCACCTGATCGAAGGTGCCGTTGAAATTGCCGCGCCGGTAGAGGGTCTTCTCGGCCACGGCCAATTTCTCTTCTAGCTTCGCCTTGTAGGGCGCGCGCACCCCGGCGATGTAATCCGCCATGGCCGGATCGGGCTTGAGGAGATTCGAAAACACCGGCAGCAGACGATAGCGGTAATCGTGCAGCCTACCGTCCTTGACGTCGAGATCCATGACCCCGACGAACTTGCCGTTGGAGCCGGCGTTGGTGACCAGGGTCTTGCCGCTGGCATTGGCGACGATGGTCGGCGTCGGCACGCCATCGTGCGTGTGTCCGCCAAAGATGACGTCGATCCCGGTCACCCGCGAGGCCATCTTGAGATCGACGTCCATGCCGTTGTGCGATAGGACGACTACCAGGGCCGGTTTCTCCTCCTCACGCACCTGGTCGACGATCTCCTGCATCCGCCCGTCCTGGATCCCGAAGGTCCAGTCGGGGATGAAGCGCTGCGGATTGGCGATCGGGGTATAGGGAAACGCCTGCCCCACCACGGCCACCTTCACGCCGCCGATCTCCTTGATGCTGTAGGGCCGGAAGGCCAAGCCCATGTCTTCGTCGAAACCGGCGAAGTCCTCGAACTTGTAGTCGAACAGGGCCTCCTCGCGAACCTTGACGTTCTGGGCGACGAAATCGCCCTTGAAGGCGCCGATATTGCGGATGACCTCGACATCGCGATAGGTGAACTCCCAATGCCCGGTCATGACGTCGACGCCGAGCAGATTGCAGGCGCCGACCATGTCCATGCCGCGCGTCCAATAGGCCGTCGCCGATCCCTGCCAGGTATCGCCGCCATCGAGCAGCAGACTGTTGCCGTCCCCAGCCTCGGCGCGCAAACGCTCGATCAGCGTCTTGAGATGCGCGAATCCACCAACGGCGCCGAATTGCTCCGCACCCTTGGCGAAATCCAAATAGGTCAGCGCATGCGCCTCGATCCCGCCCGGCGCAATACCGAAGTGCTCCAACAGCGCCCGTCCGACCAGATGAGGCGCCTTGCCAAGCGCGTCGCCGATCCCGATGTTGACGTTGGGCTCGCGGAAATAGATCGGATTCAGCTGGGCGTGCGTATCCGTGATGTGAAGCAGGCGCAGGTTTCCGAACTTGGGCGTCTCGTAGAGATCGGTGGGAAGACGTTTAGCGGCGAAGGCGCCACCGGGCAGCATCCCGGCCGCGCCGGCCAGGCCCAAGAGACGCATGAAATCCCGTCGTGATAGCGACATTGGCTGAACTTCCTCCTCGGTAGTGGAGAGACGCAAAGCGTCCCTTTCGTGTGTGCCGCACAGACCGGGGCCGAGGCCCATCGGATGACTCTATATTTGGCCAAGCCTCTGGAATACCAGCCGTTCGGCCCTTTCGGAATCCGGTTTGCCCCCCATCTGACCCCAAACCGGCAGAGGCCGATTTTTCCACTAACGGTCGAAAGCCGTGTCCATGCTAGGATTCGGAGCGCGGCAGCCGGTATCACCTACGGAACGCGACCGCCATGACATTGCACAATCCAGTCGGCCGTTTCTAGCGAACGGCGACCGGATCCAATGACATAGACACACCAATAAGCCGAGGAGGTTTCGCTCATGTTGTCCTTTCGCCCATCGCGCCAGACCTTGCTTGCCGTCCCACTGGGTCTGGCGGCCCTGACGGCGAGCGCCGCATTCGTCGACATGCCCGACTGGGATCTCAACGGAGACGCCGCCGCCGGCAAGGCAATCGCCAACGACCGCGCCAAAGGCAATTGCGTCGCCTGCCACATGATGGCCGGCTCAGAGGGACCGGGCGCGATCGGCCCGGTCCTGATCACCATGCAGACTCGTTTCGCCAGCAAAAAGGCGCTGGCCCGGCAGATCTGGGATCCGACGGTGAAGAACCCCGAGGCGGTGATGCCGCCCTTCGGCAAGCACGAGATCCTGACCCAGAAGGAATTCGTCGACGTCGTCGAGTACATCTGGTCGCTCTGATCCACCGTCACGGGAGGCAACAGCCGATGAACCCTACACAGACCCACCTGCTCGCAACCGCCCTCGCCTGCCTGTTGGCCGTTCCAGCCGCAACCGCCGCGACGCCTGCGGAAGATCAAGCCACCTTCCAGGAGTATTTCAAGCATCGTTTCCCCAGCGTTCCGATCGACGAATTCAAGAACGGCGCCTATGCGATCGATCCCGTCGGGCGCGAGAACTGGGAGGCCATCGAGGAATTCCCGCCCTACGAAAACGCGATCAGCAACGGCGAGATCATGTGGAACACCGCCTTCGCCAACGGCAAGACCTACAAAGACTGTTTCCCCGACGGCCCGGCAATCGAGTCCAAATATCCCTATTGGGACCGCGATCGAGGCATGGTCGTCACGCTCCCACTCGCCATCAACGAATGCCGCGTCGAGAACGAGGAAAAGCCGCTCAAATACGGCAAGGGGCCGATCGCCGACCTGCTGTCCTACATCGCCTTCCAATCACGCGGACAGATCACCAACGTCGTGATCCCAAGCGACGATCCGCGCGCCCTGGAGGCCTACGAAAAGGGCAAGCATTTCTATTTCGCCCGACGTGGCCAGCTCAACTTCTCATGCGCCCAGTGTCACATGGGCAACTCGGGCACCACGCTGCGCACCGAAATCCTCAGCCCGGCCTTCGGACATACGACGCACTTTCCCGTGTACCGCTCCAAATGGGGTGAAATGGGCACCCTGCACCGCCGCTTTTCCGGCTGCAACAAACAGGTTCGCGCCAAACCCTTCAAGCTTCAGGGCGAGGAATATCGCGATCTCGAGTTCTTTCTCACCTACATGAACAACGGCCTCGAACTGAATGGACCGGGCGCGCGCAAGTGATGCCCGGCGCCGGGGATCCAATGCCCCGGCCGACCGAATACGAAAGACGAGGAGACCAAACCAGATGAAGAACCGTCACCGTTCCATCGCGGCCATCATCGCCGTGCTATCGCTGGGCATCGCCCCCATGACCAGCGCCTGGGCCACACATCGCACCGAGGCGGAGCAGGCCATCGCGGAAGCCAAGACGGCCCACGCCAAGGCCGCCGAGGCCGATGTCGCCTCGCTGCAAACCCAAACCCTGATCGAGCAGGCCGAGAAGCTCATGCCCTCGCGCCAGTTCACCAAGGCCGTCGAGATCGCCAATAAGGCAAAGATGCAGGACACCTTCGCCTACGAAAAGGCAAGCGGCGCCGTCACCACCGACGTGGCCGCCGACCGCAAGGCCAAACAGGCGATCGACGCCGCCGAGAAGGCACGCAAGCAGGCCGCCTCGGTCGGTGGAGAATGGCGGGATACCGCCCAGATGATCCAAGATGCAAAGGACCTCGAACAATCAGGCCGTTTTGAGGAGGCAACCGAACTCGCCGTCAAGGCCCAACATCAAGGCACGCTCGGATACGAACAGGCCATGGCCGAGAAAGACGCGGACTTCCCCTCCTATATGCGCAGACGGCAATAGGAATGCCGCTACGACACATCAGAAGGCCATCTCGACCACACACGCCGTATTACCTCGTTGGGGAGAATTCCATCATGCGTAGAACACTGCATCTGACCGCGCTGGTGCTGCTCGCCTGCTTGACGCTATCCATCTCAGCGTTCGCTGGAGACAACATGATCACGCCGACGCTCAAGAGCGTCGAGGCGGTCTACCAAGGCAAGCCCATCACCATCTATCGCGGTCACGACCGCGACGCCACCCTGCCCGAAATCTTCCAGAAAACCGACCGGGGCTGCCCGCCCTTCTGCGTCCAGCCGATCGTCGCCATCGAGGGCGTCGAAACCATCGGCGAACTGGAGGTGCTCGGATACCTCAAACGCATCGCCCAGGGCGAGTCGAACATCATGGTCGTCGACTCGCGCACACCCGACTGGGTCATGCGCGGCACCATCCCAGGCTCGGTCAACGTCCCCTGGAACAAGATCAGCCGCGACTCGGCCGGCACCTTCGAGACCCCCTCGGAAGCAGACACCTTCGATCACATCCTGGAAGACGAATTCGGAGCCGATCGCAACGCCGAAACCGGCACCTGGGACTTCAGCGAGGCCAAAACGCTGGTGCTTTTCTGCAACGGCATCTGGTGTCCCCAATCGACCGCCAACCTCAAGACCCTGGTCGGCATCGGCTACCCGACGTACAAACTCAAGTGGTATCGCGGAGGCATGCAGGACTGGGTGAGCGTCGGCCTGACCACGGTCCAACCCTGACCCTCGAAACAGCGTTCGAAACGCTTCCCCCGCCGACCGGTACCCCGGTCGGCGGGGGAAGCATCGTTCCAGCACTACGCCTTTGATCCAATCCACTGTAGAATGCGCGGATTCGCGCGAGTGGCGGAATTGGTAGACGCGCTGGATTTAGGTTCCAGTGGGGAAACCTGTGGGGGTTCGAGTCCCCCCTCGCGCACCAGAAATCAACCCAATAGACACATCAACCGGGCTTCGCCCGGTTTTTTTGTGCGCTTGATCTGCCTGAAATCGCGGATTCAAGCGTCCAAGCGCATCGTCGAGAGCGAGATCGACGCGATTGGCGCCCTGATATTCACGCGATGTCCTTGCCGGCGCGCACGACCCGATTGCGCCCGAGCCGCTTGGCCTCATAGAGCGCCGCGTCGGCAACGGCCGTCAATTCCTGGCCGGGGTGGTCGTCCAGAGCGGCGAGTCCGGCGCTGAAGGTGCAATGGAAATGATCGCCCGCGCTGGACAGGAGCAGCAGGGCGAATTGCTCGCGCAGCTCGTTCAAGACCTTTTCGGCGGCCGCGAGCGGGGTATCCGGCATGAGGATCGTGAATTCCTCTCCGCCATAGCGTCCGATGATGTCATAGCGACGCAGCCGCTTGCGCAGCAGCTGCGCCAGGCTCTTGATGACCCGATCGCCCACGGGATGGCCATAGGTGTCGTTGATCCGCTTGAAATGGTCGATGTCCAGCATGGCGAGCGCCAAGGGGGAACCGCTCCGGCTCGCACGCGACGTCTCGGCCTCGACCTGAAGGTCGAAGGCGATCCGGTTGAGCAGCCCCGTCAGACTGTCCTGGCGGATGAGGGCGGTGAGCGAGCGAAAGCGGGCGATCCGCAGCTCGACCGCGCTCACCAGGTAGGTATCGCCGATGGACTTGGAGAGGAAATCGTCGGCCCCGGTTCCCATCGCGGACAATTGCCGCTGACGATCGGATTCGCCGGACAGGAAGACGATGGGCACGCTGGTATAGCGCTCGTCCTGACGGACGATGCGCGCGGCCTCGATGCCGTTGCAGTCTGGCATGTGCAGATCCATCAGGATCAGTTCCGGATCGACCTCATTGAGGCTGTCGAGCAATCTGCGCGGCTCGCTAATGGCGACGGCATGCATGCCGGCGCCCCTGAGCAACTCGGCGTAATAGTCTCCGGAGCGCACCTCGTCGTCGAGGATCAGCACGCGATAGGGATCTTGGGACTGCTCGCCAGTCAGCTTGTCGAGCAGGTCGGCCAAGCGGTGGATATCGAGCGGCTTGGCGAGATAGGCGTCGGCCCCGGTGCGCACTGCGGCCAGCCGGCTGTCCCAGTCCCAACGCTCGGAGACGATGATGACGGGCATGTGGGTGGCGGGTCGCTGCGCGGGGGGGCCGAGCCTAAAATCTGACGATGGTCCTTCCGTAAGGATCTCATCCGAGATGATCGCCACGGGCCGACAGGTGTCGCGCATCCTGTCGACCTGCGTGCGCGCGCATCGGACGACATCCCAGCCGAAGTGGCCAAGCTGCTCCGACAGTTCTGCGGCGACTCGCGGATCGTTCTCGATCAGCAGCAGACAGGGCGCTCGCTCATCCGTCGTCTCCGTCCAGCTGCTGCAGCCGGAGAGCGAGGCGCCGTCCTCTTCGGCGGTTTCCTGGCCCTCCGCAACCTGTGCCGATTGCGGTTTCAGCGCCCGGATACGTGCGCTGATGCGATCGGCCAACTCGGAGCGGACGGGGCCTTCCGTCTGGCGGAGCCGCTCGGCCAGACACTCGATCTCCTTGGTATGGCGACCGAGCGCCGGCTGCCCGAGGGTTCCGGCAGTGCCCGCGAGGCTGTGCGCCAGATGAATAAAGCCATCCAGGGCGCTTGGCGGACTTGCCGGCTCCAGGGTCTGCGACCAGGCCACCTCCAACTCATGGAGCAGAGTCGGTAGCGCTTTGAGGAATTGCGCCTCCATCTGGCGCAGTCTCCCGCGACGACTCGGCTGAGATGAAGACATAAGCGGCTCTCCATAGGGCTTGGGGATAAGAGGGGTTCAGACTAGAGAGGCTGCAGAAGGGCGCGGATCTCCTCGCCGAGCCGCATGGGATCGAAAGGCTTGGAGATCACCCCAAGCGCCCCGAGCGTCTTGAGATACTCGCACTCCTTCGGCTGAACCTTGGCGGTCATAAAAATAACCGGGGTCCGAGCCAGATTCTCTAGCGCCCGCAACTGTTGCAACGTGGTCGGACCGTCCATCCCCGGCATCATCACGTCAAGCAGGATGAGGTCGGGTGAGAGTTCCGAGGCACAAGTCAGCGCCTCTTCTCCGGAAGCGCACTGGGTCAGCCGAAAATCGCCCTCTTCCAGCGCGAAATCGACGATCTCCCGGATGTCCGGCTCGTCTTCGATATGCAGGATATGCAGTGTCATGGCGTGCTCCTAAGAGGCTAATCCTTCTCGCTCGTCGGCGTATCTGGCGGCGGATCGGCGACCGTGACATCCGGGCTGCGCGCGGTCCATTCGGGCAGATCGAAGTAGAAGATCGTGCCGCCCCCTGTTGGAGAGGCATAGTCGACGCGTCCATTGTGCCGCTCAATGATCACCTTGGTGATGGACAGCCCCAGTCCGGTACCGCCCTTCTCGCGGGTGTCGGAGCTGTCGGCCTGGGCGAAGCGCTCGAAGATGCGGCCCTTGAAGTCCTCGGGAATGCCCGGTCCCTGATCCTGAACGCTGACGCGGAATCCATCCCCTTGGCGCCGCAGCCCGATCTTGACCTCGCCTCCCGGCGGTGAGTATTTGACGGCATTCGAGATGAGATTGGCGAAGACCTGTAGCAAGCGATTGTCGTCGGCCAACACCGGTGCGCGCGTCAGCTCGAAGCTCCCCGAAAGCGTCATCTGGTGCTGACGGGCATAGCCCTCATTGGCCTCCAATGCCTGGCGCGCGATCGAGACGAGATCGCTGGAATGGAGATCGAAGTTCATGCGCCCGGAGGTGAGCTTCTCCAGGTCGAGAATATCGTTGATGAGCAAGGTCAGGCGGGCACTGTTGCGTTCGGCCATCTGGAGCAGATTGCGCCCCTTCTCGGGCAGGGCTTCGGCATAGCGACCGATCACCAGGCCGAGTGCACCACGGATGGAGGTGACCGGGGTACGCAGCTCGTGACTGACGGTCGAGATGAGTTCGCTCTTCATGCGTTCCAACTGCTTGCGCTCGGTGATGTCGCGAACCATGCCGATGAAGAAGGGCTGGCCGTCGCGCTCGATGCGGGAGACCGCCAGCTCCATGGGAAAGGTGTCGCCGTCCTTGCGCCGCCCGGTGAGTTCGCGCGCGGAACCGATGACCTTGCGCTCGCCGGTACGCAGGTGGTGGCTCATATAGCGATCGTGAGCGGTGTGGTAGGGCTCGGGCATCAGCATGCTGAGGTTCTTTCCGACCACCTCGGCAGCCGCATAGCCGAAGATACGCTCGGCGGCCAGATTGAAGGAGGCAATGATGCCGCCGGCACCCGCCGTGATAATGGCGTCGATCACATTGTCCAGGATGGCCTGCGTGTGCCGGGACTGGTCCTTGAGGGCAAGCTCCGCCTGCTTGCGTGCGGTGATGTCGGTGAAGACTGCATAGACCCGGTGCACACGGCCGGTGGTCGCCTCCTGTCTGGGGTAGGCATCGACCAGGATCCAACGCCATGGCACGGCACGAGCGTGGCGGACCCCCATCACGACATCCGTGACGGGCGTGCCGCGCCGTAAGGCGATCATCACCGGATAATCGGTGGCGGAAAAGCTGCTCCCATCCTCGTGGACGACCTGCCATAACGAGTCGACCGAGGTCAGTTCCCGCATCTGTTCAATGGTCGTTCCAAGGATGCGCTGCGCGGCGGGATTGGCATCGAGGATGCGCGCGTCGGCGTCGTGGATGACCACGCCCTGTCCCAGATGCAGAAAGACCGAGCGGAAACGCTCTTCGGACTCCTGGCGCCGAGCGGTCATCTCCGCAGCCAGCGCCAGCGCCTGCGCGCGACGATCGAGCAGCAGGCGCGTGAGGGCGAAAAGCGCCAGGCTGATGCCGATGCCCAGTCCGAGCACCAGCCAATTGGTCACCGAATCGGCCTCGGCACCGAAGCCCGGTCGGCTGTATAGGTTCAGCGTCCAGGTACGGCCATAGGCATGGATCTGCTGCTGACTGCGATGACTGGGGTGCGGATTCGATCCGGGGGCGTGATGCTCGGCGGAATCGAACATGAGGGAACTCGGCTCGGCGTGATCGCTATCGTAGATTCTAAAGTCGATCGACCGGCTGCTGCGCTCGCCGAGGATCCCGTCCATCAGGTCATCGACGCGATAGGGACTGTAGACGAAGCCCCTGAGCGCCTTCCAACGCGCCTGCGCCGTGTCCAGAGGCAGACCGGGCCGATAGATGGGGACATACATCAAGAACCCGGCCTGCTCCTTACCGTGAGTCTCCTGCACCAATCTGACCTTGCCGGAGATGGTCGTGGCGTCCGTGTCGACGGCCGACTGCATGGCCGCGCGTCGGGTCTCCTGCGAGAACATGTCGTAGCCGAAAGCAGCGAGGTTGCGCCCGGAGAAGGGCTCCAGATAGACGATGGCGGTATAGAGCGGACGCTCGCCGGGCGGCTTGACCTGATAGTCGGGGAAGCCCTGTGCGCGCACTGCGGCGATGTGGGCCGCCAGCTGATCGGGCTGGATGACTTGGCTGTAGCCGACGCCCAGGATGCCGGGGTAGTTCTTCGCCAAGCTCAGCCGCTCGACATAGGTATGCCACTCCTCGCGGGACACCTCCTTGCTGGCGTCGAACAGGGCGGCACCGCCGAGCAGGATCTGTTTGTGGTCGAGCAGACGCTGGGCGATCGCCTCGCGGATCTCGCGGCTGAGCAGCTCGAACTGTCGATTCGCGAGCAACCGCCGCTGTTCGCTCAAGCCGTTCCACGCCAGCAAGACCGGCAGCAAGGTGGCCAGCAGCACGATCCAGGGAATGAGGCTTCGAATGCCGGCGTTCCCTGCGCGTACAGACTCAGGTGGAGATGAGCGAATGGTTTGCGTCCTATCTTGCATACCGAATTTCCGAGACGTTTTGCTGCGATCCGCACAGCATCTTGGATTCGATCGACTCTCTGATCGGCCGAAACAGACGCGAAAACAGCGGCATCACGGATCGCCCATCAGGGCGCGTCCATTCACTCAGAGGCTGGCGATGTCGCCCGGTCCGCATCCGCTCCAAGATCGGGTTGCGTTTCCCATTCCTCAATCGGCTTGGGTCTCCCGAGCAAATAGCCCTGGAAGCGGTGGCAGCCGTTCTCGCACAGAAAGCGCCGCTGCGCCTCGCTCTCTATGCCTTCGGCGACGACCTCCAGTCCGAGTGACTGACTCATGGCAAGAATGGCCCGGACGATGGCTGCATCGCTTGGATCCGTGGCGATGTCGCGGATAAACGACTTGTCGATCTTCAACTGATCCAGCGGCAGTCGTTTGAGATAGGACAGCGAGGAGTAGCCGGTGCCGAAGTCGTCCATCGAAAAGCCCACCCCCAGCGCCTTGAGCTGGTTCATTCGGCTAACGACCTGTTCGGCGTTCTCCAGCACCACGCTTTCGGTCAGTTCCAGCTTGAGCCGTTGCGGATTGGCCCCGTATCGCTCCAGACTGGCCTGGACCTGCGCGACGAAGTCGGGCTGATGGAATTGCCGCGCACTGACATTGACCGCCATGCGTAGGAAGCGGGTCCGTTCACTCGCCTCCCACGCTTTGATCTGAGCGCAGGCCGTATCCATCACCCATTGACCGATCGGCAGGATGAGTCCGGTCTCCTCCGCCAGCGGGATGAACTCCAGCGGCGCGACCAAACCATGACCCGGTCGGCGCCAGCGCAACAAGGCCTCGGCGCCGAAACAGCGGCCATTCTGGTCGATCTGAGGCTGATAGAAGAGCTCCAGCTCCCCTTTGAACAGCGCCTGACGCAGCGCGGTCTCCAGCGCCAGGCGCGACTCGATGGTCTTCTGCATGGCCGGGTTGAAAAAGCGGGCCGCGTTGCGTCCCGCGTCTTTGGCCTGATAGAGCGCCACGTCCGCCTGCTTGAGCAACACCTCGATGGAGGTGTCGTAACCGCGAAAGAGGGTCAGGCCGATACTGGACGTGCAGTAATGGGCCGGCTCGGCGCACGTGAGCGCATAGGGTGCGCTGAGGGCGAAACGCACCTTCTCCGCAGTCATCTCGGTTGCGTTGGCCGCCGCTTGTTCATCGGTTCCCAAACCTTCCAGAATCACGACATATTCATCCCCCCCCAAGCGACTGACCGTGTCGCCCTCGCGGACGTTGGTCGTCATGCGCCGGGCGGCCTCGACCAGCAAGCGGTCGCCGACATCATGCCCCAGGGTATCGTTGATGGCCTTGAATTGATCCAGGTCGAGCATCATCAGGGCGCCGTATTGGCGGCTGCGATGACTGGCGATCAGCGCGTGCTCCAGCCGATCGACCAGCAAGCGGCGGTTGGGAAGTCCAGTGAGGGGGTCGAAATAGGCAAGGTTGCGAATCTGCTCTTCGTGCGCCTTGCGCGCGGTAATGTCCTGAGCGGTGAAGGTCACGCCCTTGTCGAGATCGTCCGGGTCGATCGGCGACGATGACAGAATGATATTGAGCAGGGATCCATCCTTGCATCGCCAGCGGGTTTCCACGGTGCCGATGCCCTGCGCCCGAATCTGGTCATATTTCTCGTGCCCGACGAGCTCGAATTCCGCGTCGGACGGATAGAGCAGGCGTGCCGACTGACCGATCAACTCGTCCTGACGGTAACCGGTCATGCGCAACAGCGTATCGTTGACCTCCATGAAGAGACGCCTGACCACCACGCCGATGCCCACGGGCGCGGCGCGCAGGATGCTATTGGCACGCGCCTCGCTGTCCCGCAAGGCCTCTTCCGCCCGCTTCTTATCGGTAATGTCGCGCGTGATCGAAAGGATGCAGGTTTCGCCCTCAAGGATGATCAGGTGGGCCGACATGAGGGCGGTGGCGATCTCGCCGTTTTTTCTGACGAAGCGGGCCTCTAGATTTTCGCAATAGCCATCGCGTGCAAGCGCATTCACGAGCTGCCGACGAACGCCCAGGTCGCGCCAAATTCCAATGTCCCGCGATCGCTTGCCGATCACCTCGTCACGGCTCCAGCCGGTCAAGCGCTCGAACCCTCCGTTGACATCCAGGTAGCGCCCGTCGGCGAGCCGATTGATATTGATCGAGTCGGGGCTGGTCTGAAAGGCTAGGCGATAGCGCGTTTCGCTGTCGGCCAGTTTGCGTTCGGCCCGTCGACGCTCGGTGATATCCTCGCCGGCGCTGAGGCTGCCGATCACCCGTCCCTCGGCATCTCGGATACTGTTGTTGTGCCACGCGATCAAGCGTTCCGCGCCCGAGCGGGTACGGACCGGGTTATCGACGCATTCCGAGCCCTGCAGGTCCCCGTTCAAGATTTTGCGATGGATGGCGCGGATTTCCGCTACATCGATGTCGTGAGGGAGACAGGTCGAGAACCAGTCCCGGCCGATCAATTCCGCTTCCTGATAGCCCAGCAACTGACAGCCCTTGCGGTTGACCAGTGTGATACGGCCATCGAGATCCAGGGCGACGATGATGGCCTCGACCGTCTGCAGGATGTTGCGGACCGTGTCGTGCTCCTGACGTAGCCTTGCCATCGCCTCGCACTGCCCGAATTCGGCGCCCGCACGCGTAGCCAGGATGCCTCGGTTCACCCGGATCGGGCCGATGTCGATCAGTGGCGCGCGAGGGATCCCGGCGCGAATGGCGCGCGTCTCGACCGCCGAATCGAGACTCAGCTCGCCGACGTCGCCCTTGGCAGTGAACCACTCCAAATACTCATCCCGGAGGTACGTGAAATCGAGCTCGGATTCGATGGCGCAATACCCCGTGCTCAAGACCTGAGCACAGAGAGGGAAGGCGGGATCGTCGGACCAGATGGAGATCGACTGTCCGTCCTGCCATACGGCCAGGGTCGCGACAGGCTGCTGGTCCAGAATCAGACGGGCGACGAGGACAGGGTCGAGCCCCAATATCTCGGCGGCATGACGAATGGCCGTCTCACAGAAGCACCTGCGGTTCGGGGCAGAGATGTAAGCAGATTCAAACCGCCGACGCTCGTTCACGTCCACCATTCGGGCCATGTCGATCCTAAAAACAGGAGCCTATGGCCAGGGAGTATCCGCGTCATCGGGGAAGGAAGTCCAGTGACGCCAGACAAGAGGCCAAGATCAAGCGACCAAGGACTGCCGGCGACAGCGCCTTGATCGGCATTGGAAAATCAGGTGTCGCAGATGGTCCTGACGTTCACGAACGCGCGGATCCTGCAGCGCGAGCGCGCGCATACCCTGGCCCCTTGATGCCCACGGAGGCGCTGCCCCGTGGTCGCCTCCCGGATTTCAGCGATCGCATAGCACCACTTATGGCCGATCGGGCCGATCGCTGCTCAGCCAAAGGCGATGACGCTGAAACCGACACCGTAAAACATCAGCACCAACCCGCTCTCGAAGCCGATATTTCCGATCCCGCTGCGCTCGCGTCGGATCAGTCCAAGCAGCAGCGTGGCGGTCAAGAGGATCGTCAGACTGATGATGAACAGCGGCTGCTCGCCGATGGCGTGGTAGATCGACCCCGGCCGATAGGCGACATCGGAGAGCGCCAGAAACAGCACGTCGAAGGTGTTGCCGCCGATGATGCCGCCCACAGCAAGCGTCAAGGCGCCCTGGCGGACGGCCGCGACGGCGGTGACGAGCTCCGGGAGAGAGGTCACCGCCGAGGTCAACAAGGCGCCGACCAGGGTCTCGGACAGGCCCGTCACACGCACCAGCGATATTCCTGAGAGGCCTACGAGATAACCGGCGGCTCCCACCAGAACCACGGCCACCGCGAACTCCATCCAAAGCCGGCCCTGCCCCGCCCCATCGGCGACGATCTCGGCCGGAACATCTTCGAAGGTCTCACCGGTTCGTACCGGATGCCAGGCCGGATCATCCCGGGCCAGGGACGCCAAGCGCAAACCGAACCCATAGAAGGCCAACAGGAAGAGCGACGCCGGATGTACGCCAAACAGCGTCACCGGCGGTGCCGTCGCCGCCATCAGCGGCACCGCGAGCAAGGCGCACAGCATGGCCCCGTTGATGAGATTCGGCAGCGAGGCGGCGGCGTGTTCGAGATTGGCGCGCCGGTAGAAGAGGTCGGCGACGACGAGAAAGACGGTCTGCACCGCGATACCGCCCACGGCGTTGCTGACGGCCAGTTCCGCCTTGCCAGCGGAGGCGGCGGTCATGGACACGACGATGCCGGACAGTGAGGTGCTGGCCCCGAGCAGGACCGCACCGAAAACCGCTTCGCCAAGCCCGGTCAGATCGGCCAGCCGGTCCGCCAAGCGCGCCATGCGGATTCCGACAAAGGCAATGGTCGCTGCGCTCGCGACAAAGACGAGGAGCGTCAGGCCCAAGGACCAGTGTTCGGGAGAGGACATCAATCCGACTCAGCTCAGCGTGCCGAAGAGAGGCTCAGGCCAATGATCGCGGATCGCCGCCGCCTCTTTCGCTTCGCTCATAAGTTCCTTAGGTCCTCCTCGACGCAGTTCGTGTGTTGCGCTCCGCCACCGGTGGTCGAGCCTTTTCTCTTCGGGTTTCCCCTGCGTTGCGCATGGCGGAGGGCGCGGTTGAACGTATGACGGATCAAAAAAGCAAACGAGATGCCAACCGTGATCGTCACCCGCGTCGCGCCAATGGCCGCCGTGGCCAGACCATCGGGGTGCATTTCACCCGCTTCGGCGGTTTCGCCGGGGCAAATCCCCCTCCATCGAAGGCATCTCAAAAGGAACGGTAAAAGTTCGTAGAGGAACCGCGCTCGACCACAGGTCCAGGCCAATGAGGCCGGTACGGCCGAACGCCACATCCAGGCGGTCGTGACACCTCTGTCGCACGGGGTGCGAGCAAAACCGGTACAGCCGTTGCTTTTACGCCTGTCACCGATGCCACCCCGATAAAGAAGCGGCCTGCCTTCGGCTGCTCAGGAATGCGATGACGACTCACACACGACGAATCCTGCTGCTGTTGTTGCTGACGCTCACCGTCGGAACAGCCCTCTCCGCCTGGCTTTTCCGCGAGACCTTGTTCGCAAACGGCGGAAAGGAAGACGCAGCGCAGGAACGACCGCCACCGACGGTCGAGACAGCACGGGTGGAGCGCGCGACCATCGCCGACAGGATCCGCGCGACCGGCACGCTGCAAGCGCCGGAGGCGGTGACCATCACCGCACGCACGGCCGGACGTGTCGAGAAGATGCACTTCGAGGAGGGCCAGCGCGTCGCCAAGGGCACGCTCCTGGTCGAGCTGGAACGCGATCGCTCCGAGGCGGCGGTCGAGCGCGCCGCCGCACGTCTGGAGCAACGCTCCAGCGCCGAGGCGAGACGCGAGGAACTGATGGCGAGGGATTTCGTCTCCGCTGCGGAAATGGACAGCGCCGAGGCCGCCGCCCGGGAAGCCAAGGCACAACTGCGCATCGCCAGGGAGGATCTCGACGACCGGAGCATCGAGGCCCCCTTCGCCGGCGTCATCGGTCGCCGCCTGATCAGTATCGGGACCCTGCTGAAGCCCGGCGATCCGATCGCACGTCTCAGCCGCACCCAACCGCTGGATCTGTTGTTCATGGTTCCCGGCGTCGAGATCGGACGCATTGCGCCCTATCAAAGGGTCGAGGCAACGACACCGGCCTATCCGTCGCAGCGCTTCGACGGCGCCCTGACCCTGATCGGCACCGAGGTCGATCCGGGTACCCGCACCCTGCCGCTGGAGGCGACCTTCGACAACCCGGATGGACTGCTCAAACCGGGGATGTTCATGCAGGTGGCCTTGATCGTCGGCCAGCGCGAAACGCTACGCATCCCCGAGGCCGCCGTGATCACCGAGGGGCCGAACACCTTGGTCTATGCCTTGAGGTCACCGGCGGAGGATGAGAAGAACAGCGAGGCCAGGGTCGAGCGCAGACAGGTCGAGACCGGTACGCGTCGCGACGGTTGGGTCGAGATTCACAACGGCGTCGCGGCAGGCGAGCGCGTCGTCGTCGCCGGGCTTCAGGGACTGCGGGACGGTCTCGCCGTGCGCCCGACCTCCGCAGCCAAGCCGCCCGATACCGGAGCGCCCCCCGCCGAATCGACGACGGAGGTGCGGCGATGAAACCGACGACCCTCGCCGTCACCCGCCCGGTCGCGGCCACCGTGCTGTCGCTGCTGTTGCTGGTACTGGGCATCTTCGCCGTGCTGACGCTACCGGTGCGTGAGTACCCGGATGTCGACGAGCCGACCGTAACCGCCACGGTCATCTATCCCGGCGCCTCGGCCGAAGTGGTCGAGCGCGAGGTGACCGAACCCATCGAAGAGGCGCTCAGCGGCATCGACGGCGTGCGCCAGATCCGCTCCAGTTCGCGCGACGGGCGCAGCCGCGTCGAGGTGGAATTCTCCCTGGATCGCAACCTGGATCTAGCCGCCGCCGACGTGCGCGACCGCATTTCCACGGTGCGCAACGAGCTGCCCGAGCAGGCCGAGGCGCCCGAGATCGCACAGCGTTCGCTCCAGGCTCAGGTGGTGATGTGGTTGCTGCTGACCAGCGACACCATGGACCGCTTGGAGCTGTCGGATCTCGCCGATCGCGTCCTCGTCGATCCCCTGTCGACGGTCTCCGGCGTGGCGACGGTGCTGTTCGGCGGCGAGCGCCGCTATGCCATGCGCATCGATCTGGATCCGGCCAAACTGGCCGCGCACTCACTGACCGTACTCGACGTTGAACAGGCCCTGCGCGCGCGCAATCTGGAACTCCCGGCCGGACGTCTGGTATCGGACACCCGCGAGCTGACCCTGCGCACCATGACCGAGCTGGAGAGACCGGAGGCCTTTCGCGAACTCATTGTCGCCAACCGCGACGGCGCGCAGGTGCGCCTCGGCGATCTCGCCCAGATCGACTACGGCCCGGAGAACGATCGCACCGCCGTGCGCCTGGACGGCAAGGATGCGATCGGGCTCGGCATCGTCCGGCAGTCCGGCTCCAATCTGGTCGCGGTCTCGTCGGGCGTGCGCGAACGTATCGAACAGCTCTCCAACCGCATTCCAGACGATGTCGAGCTGACCATCGCCTACGACTCGGCAACCTTCGTCGAGGCATCCATCCATCAGATCCTGGTGACCCTGGCGATCACGGTCGTGCTGGTGGTGGCCGTGGTCTTCTTCTCGCTGGGCTCCTGGCGCGCGACCCTGGTGCCTGCGGCAACGATCCCGGCCTCGGTCGTCGGCGCCTTCATCCTGCTCTACGCGCTGGGCTTCTCGATCAATGTCTTGACCCTACTGGCACTGATCCTGGCCATCGGCATGCTCGTCGATGACGCCATCGTCGTCAGCGAAAACGTCTTTCGTTTCTCCGAGCGGGGCAAGCCACGCCTGTTGGCCGCCGACCTGGGCGCCGGCGAGGTGGCCTTCGCGGTCCTGGCGACCACCACGGTCCTCTTGGCCGTCATCGCCCCGCTCGGTTTCCTGACCGGCGATGCGGGACGTCTGTTCAGCGAATTCGCGGCCAGTCTCGGCGGCGCGCTGGCGCTGTCGAGCCTGGTCGCCTTGACCCTCGGGGTCACCCTGGCCTCGAAGCTGATCGCCGCCGAGCGCATCCAGAACGGCGCGCTTTATGGCGCGATCTCGCGAGGCTTCGAACACACCAGCAACGGCTACCTGCGCCTGCTGCGCGGCGTGCTCGAATGGCGCTGGGTGGTCGTCCTCCTGTCTCTGGCGCTGCTCGGCGCGACGGTCTGGCTGTATCGGGAGCTGCCGCGCGAACTGTCGCCGCGCGAGGATCGCGGGGTCGTCTTCATCCCGGTGGCCGCACCCGAGGGCGCGACCCTCGATGACATGCGCGACATCCTGTCGAAGATCGAGGCCGTGTTGCTGCCGCTGACCGAAGATGAGGGACCGGCACGGCACGTGATCTCGCTGGTGGCGCCGCGCAGCGCTGGTCAGGGACCGGTCAACTCCGCCATCGTGATCCTGCGTCTCAAGGATTGGAGCAAACGCCGGCGGAGTCAGTTCGCCATCACCGCCTCGCTACAGCCAAAACTGGCCGACATCACCGGCGCTCAGGTGTTTGCGATCAATCCGCCCAGTCTCGGCGGCTCCAACGCCGGGCAGCCGGTGCAGATGGCTCTGGTGGGCGAGGATCTCGATCAGCTCCATCGACTGGCCGAGCAGGTGCTGGCACAGACCAGTTCGATGCCGCAACTGGCGCAGGCGCGGCTCGACTATCAACCGACCAATCCGCAGCTGCGCATCCACATCGATCGCGACCGCACGGCGGCTCTCGGTATCGGGATCAGCGACATCGGCCGCACGCTCCAGCTCCTGATGGGCGGCGAGGACGTGACGGACTTCTCCATCGACGCGAAGACCTACGAGGTCATGGTCCGCGCCCGCAAAGCCGATCGCGCCTCGCCGCAAGACATCGGCGAGGTCAATGTCCGTGCTGCGGACGGCTCGCTGGTCGCCCTGAGCGGGCTGATCGAAACCGAGATCATCGGACGCGCCGCCGAACTGAACCGGGTCGACAGGCTGCCGGCGGTGACGCTGAAGGCCACGCTCACCAGCGGCACGGCACTGGGCGATGCCCTCGCGGCGCTGGAGGCCAAGACCGCCGCGCTCTTACCACCGGAAGTCGAGATCCGCTGGCTCGGGGCCAGCCAGGACTATCAGCGCTCTGGCCGAACCTTTGCGCTCGCCTTCGCGCTGGCGCTCACCATCGTCTTCCTGGTGCTCGCGGCCCAGTTCGAGAGCTTCATCCAGCCGCTAGTGCTGCTCGCCGGTGTGCCGCTGGCGGTCTTCGGTGCCCTCATGGCGCTGTGGATCGGCGGCGGCTCGATCAATCTCTATAGCCAAATCGGCTTCATCCTCGCCATCGGAATCATGGCCAAAAACGCGATCCTGCTGGTGGAATTCATCAACCAGCTGCGCGATCGCGGTCGTGCGCTGCGCGAGGCGGTCGAGGAGGCCGCCAGGGCGCGCGTGCGGCCCATTCTGATGACCTCGATCGCCACCTTCTTCGGCGCCCTACCCCTGATCCTGGCGATGGGACCGGGGGCCGAGACACGCAAGATCCTCGGGCTTGTGATCCTCGGCGGCGTGCTGTCGGCGACCCTGTTGACGCTCTTTCTGGTGCCCGTGCTCTATCTGCTGCTCGCGCGGCGCACCCGTCCCCGCGCCGCCCTGGCGAAAGCGCTGGAGGAGCAGCGTGCAAAGGACACGCAGACGAGCGCACAGGAAGCCTGACCCGAACGACCGGCTGAAATGCCCCGCGAGGTGGCTCATAAGGCCCACCACGATGAAGCCCCCGCCCGGTTCCGGCGCGCCCACGGCCTGGCATCGAATCTGCGTGGCCCATTAGACGCGCTGAAGGACTTTCAAGAATCGCCTTCTGGGCAACCGTTCAACCTAGAAAAAGCAGTCAGCCGCCAGCGATCAGCCTCCAGCGGCTATTTTCTCGAGGTTTTCGCTTCTTGCGGGCTTCACCGAATGGGTGAGCCTTGGCAGAGCGCCCCAATAGCCAAGCTGCTGATTTTCAATAGCTGGCTGCTGGAGGCTGGAAGCTGACAGCTCTTTTCAGGTTCAAACCCCACCGCATTGATCCAAGCCACGAGAGGAAAGGCAATGACAACCAAACTGCTGGTGCTCTACTACAGCATGTACGGCCATGTGGAAACGATGGCCGAGGCCGTCGCCGATGGTGCGCGGAAGGTGGAGGGTCTCGAGGTCAGCCTGAAACGGGTCGCCGAAACGATGCCCGAGGATCAGGCCCGCGCCGCCGGTGCCAAGCTCGATCAGGCCGCGCCGCTCGCCCGACCCGAGGAACTCTCCGACTACGACGGCATCATCTTCGGCACACCGACGCGCTACGGAAACATGTGCGGACAGATGCGCACCTTTCTCGACCAGACCGGAAGCCTGTGGATGCAGGGCGCCTTGGTCGGCAAGGTGGGCAGCGTCTTCACATCGACCGCCTCGCAGCATGGCGGACAAGAGACCACGCTCACCTCCTTCCACTCGAATCTCCTACACCTGGGGATGGTCGTCGTCGGTGTTCCGTACTCCTGCCAGGAGCTTCTAAACATGGACGAGATCAGCGGCGGAACCCCCTACGGGGCAAGCACCATGGCCAAGGACGACGGCAGCCGCCAGCCCTCGGACAACGAGTTGGCCATCGCGCGCTTCCAGGGACGCCATGTCGCGCAGATCACGCGCTGGCTCGCCATTGGCGCCACATAGCGCTCACGAGATGCCGCTTGAAAGATGCCCGGCAATGTTTGGCTTGGTCTTTGCTTGGCATTCACTGCTTCCTGCAACAACGACAACGGAGGAATTCATAATGAGCGAACGAGAAGCCTACGTAGACCAGATGAAAGCGAAACTCGACCAATGGAACGACGAGATCGGCGCACTCGAGGCCAAGGCCAAGGTCGCCAGTGCCGATGCCAAGGTGAAGTACGAGGAATACCTCTCGACGCTGAAGGAAAAACAGGCCGACGCATCGGCGCGGCTCGCGGAGTTACGCGACTCGAGCGGTGACGCCTGGCAGGACATCCGCGACGGCGCCAGCAAAGCGGCAGACGCCTTGGGCGAGGCGCTGAAGTCCGCGAAGTCCAAATTCCATTAGACCCAGCGCGTTCCCGGACCATCTGTAGCCGCCGCCAGCGGCGGTCCGGGCTGGAGGTCTGGGGTCGATTACCGCCTGCCCCGACCATCGGGGCAAGCGGGGTCAGTCGACCCCAGGCCCCCTTGAGACAACGCCAGCAAACCCGGTTACCCGCCGGCCCGCTATCCGCATTCGCTCGCGACTCACACCAAGACTGAGAGGAGAACCGAGATGAAAACCTTTCTGAGCAGAGCCCTGATCGTCGGCGGCATCGCGATGATTGGACTCGCGGCAAACACCCACGGAGCGACCACGGATGCCGTACAAACCGGCTCGGCAACGACGGTCACGCAAGAGGCGCCCGGGCTGGTAAGGCATGCAGACCGCTGAGAATTAGACGGTCAAGCGCGGACGAAGACGGTCCGGCCGCCTTGAGCCCGAACCAGATCGGACAGGCGCTCCAGGAGGTCGAGACGTGATGAATACACCAGACGCCGCCAAGGCCGAAGACCAACCGCTCTACGGCAAACAGACGCGACTTGCGGTCGAAAATTTTCGTATTGGCGGTCGACCGCTCCCCGGCGCCTTCATTCGCGCCCTGGGGTTGATCAAGGCGACGGCCGCACGCGTCAACGGCGCACTAGAGGCCCTGCCGACGGACATGGCCGAGGCCATCGCCGAGGCGGCGGACGCGGTTGCCGAGGGCCGCCACCAGGACCAATTCCCGGTCGACGTCTTTCAGACCGGCTCGGGCACCAGCACCAACATGAACGCCAACGAGGTGATCGCAACGCTGGCCGAACGCCGACTCGGACGCCCGGTCCACCCGAACGATGACGTCAATCGCGGACAGAGCAGCAACGATGTCATCCCGACGGCGATCCATGTCAGCGCCGCCTTGGCCCTGCGAGCGCTCACCGGACACCTAGACTCCCTCCAGCGTGCGATCGAAGGCCGCGCGCGGACGCTCGATTCGGTCGTCAAGACCGGTCGCACCCATCTGATGGACGCAGTGCCCATCACCCTCGGGCAGGAGCTATCGGGCTGGGCGGCCCAAATCGCCGCAGACATCGAGCGCTTGAACGACGTCGAGCGACGCCTGCTCAGGCTCGCGCAGGGCGGCACGGCCGTCGGCAGCGGACTCAACAGCCACCCCGAGTTCGCCGAGCGCTTCGCCTCGCTGCTCGCAGCCCGCACCGGGCTGGCATTCCAGCCGGCACCCAATGCCTTCGCGGTGATCTCCGCCCAGGACACGGCGGTCGAGCTGAGCGGTCAGCTGCGCGTCACCGCGATCAGTCTGCTCAAGATCGCCACGGATCTGCGCTGGATGAACAGTGGTCCGGTTGCGGGTCTCGCGGAGATTCGACTGCCAGAGCTGCAGCCTGGCAGCAGCATCATGCCCGGCAAGGTCAATCCCGTCATTCCGGAGGCCGTGTCCATGGCGTGCACCCAAGTCATCGGACTGGATGCCGCAATTGCCTTGGCCGGCCAAAACAACCGATTCCAGCTCGCGACCATGCTCCCGCTCATCGCCCTCGACCTGCTGGAGCAGATCCGCCTCCTGAGCGGATCGGCCGAGGCACTGGAGACCCAGACCATCGCCCGCTTCGAGGTCGATGCCGAGTCCCTGGGCAAACGCGTCCGCTCCAATGCCATGCTGGCAACGGCCTTGACGCCGCGCATCGGCTACGATCGAGCGGTCGAGATCGCACGTGCGGTACAGGCGCAGGGCCGTGAAGTGATCGAGGTGGCGCGCGAGATGACCGATCTGTCCGAGCACGACCTGAAACGCCTGCTGGATCCCATCCGCATGACACACCCCGAAGACGTGGAATAGTTGGCCCGAGGAAGCGTCCTTGCTGCTGGACATCCCGACCACCGCTCGCTCCGTGACCGACACTACCGGTCTTCGCCTCGCCGCCCTTGGCCGGAAGCGCTCGACGGGCTCGACGACATCCCCGGTTGCGACACATCCATCCGCGACTCGCCCTCGCTCGATGTCTCGGGCGGATACGGCGACTGAACCGGACTTTTGATGACTCGCGGGGTTTGGGTCCGCGATTCGAAGTAATCGGAATCGGGTTTCATGTCGTAATAACTGCCACTGCCGCCCTCGGCCTGGGCGGCGCTTGCCGCGACAGGCGTGAAGGCCGCGATTGCAAAGGCGATTGGCCCAAGTTTGCGCACGTTGATCATCGATCGTCTCCCTCTCTAAACGTTAGACGTTGCCGCGCACCCGTCGTACCCCCTCAGGCTCGGGACCAGAAAAGGCCTGAGGCGCCGTCAATGCGTCGATGACCTCGAAAACGTCGATCATGCCGACCAAATCGCCGTCCACGTTCGTCACGCAGATCGCCGGCTGCCGCGTGCGGCAGATTAGACTCCGCACCTCCTCCAAACGGATCTCCATCCCGCAGCTGACAGGATTCCGAGTCATGGCCTCCGCAACCGTTGGAGCGCCGCGCTCGCCTTCATCACGACGGTACTCAGTGACCAAATCGCGCAGCGAGAGGCTGCCGACCAGCCGTGGTCCATGACAGACCGGCAGAAGCCAGTGGCTGGACTGGCGCATCACCTCGGCGGCTTCCTTTAGGTCGCAATCGGGATCCAATGTCGTGAAGTCAGTCCTCATGGTTTGGATCAATGTCATAGTCGATACCTCACTCGTCAAAGCCGAAAATTCATCAAACCGACTGTCCCCTAGCGCACAACCGGCAGCGATTCCGCCTGCCAGCCGGTCATTCCGCCGAGCACGTTGAACACCGCCTTGTGACCTTGACGCTTGAGGACGCTCGCGGCGACCGAGGACCGGAAGCCGCTGCCGCAGACGACCGCGACCGGCCGGCCTTTGGGGATCTCGTCGGCACGCCGCCCGATTTCGGCACCCGTGATATGGACGGCCTGGGGAATGTGTCCGGCGCTCCATTCGGCCGGCTGGCGCACGTCCAGCACCATGAGATCGTTGGGCTTCCCGATCTGCTCGTTCAGCTCCCACACGGTCCATTGCGGCAGGATGTCGATCGGCATCCCAGCGGTCCGCCAGGCGAGCATGCCGCCCGAGAGCCAGCCGAGCGGGAGCTCGTACCCGATCCGCAGCAGCTGCCAGCAGACCTCCCAGAGGTCGCCCGGCTGTTCGAGCACCAGGACGATGGGCCGGTCGTAGGGCACCACGCTCCCGGCCCAGGTCGCAAACGAGGTGCCGACACCCACGTTGAGCGCGCCCGGGATATGGGCGGTGAAGGCCTCGGGCGAACGGCAGTCGAGCAGGGTGACGCCGTCGCGTCTCAGCCGCTCGACCTCGTCCACGCCGAGCGGGGGCGGATCGGCCAGCACGCCGAGCGGCGGCGGCCCCTCGCTGTTGAGCTTGCGCATGCGCGGCCAATAGGGCGGAACCGAGGGCAGATCGGTCAGATCCATGCACTGGCCGACGAAGCCGTCGACGTCGGTGAGACGCGCGAGCAGCTGGTTCATGCGCCGCTCGTAGCCGACCGTGGTCGAGAGCCGGCTGCCGATGTTGCCCCCGCAGAGCGAGCCGGCGACGTGGGTCGGATAGACCTCGACGAAGTCCGGCAGGGTCAGCACCTTGCTCTGCAGGGTCTGGCAGAAGGCCTCCGCACTCTTTTTCGCCTCCTCCGGACCGCCGAGCAGATCCGGTCGCGCCAGGTCGCCGACCAGCAGGGCACCGCCGGAGAAGAAGATGGCCGGCTCGTCGCCGCGCGAACGGTCGGTGAGCACGAGACTGATGTGCTCGGGGGTGTGTCCCGGCGTATGCAGGAACTCGAGGGACACCTCGCCCATCTCCAGCCGCTGGCCGTCGTCCATCGGCGTCACACTGTACCCAAGCTCCGCGCGCGCACCTGCGAGAAGCTCGATGTCCCCCCGCTCGGGAAGCTCGCAGATCCCCGTCAGATAGTCGTTGTGCTGATGGGTATCGCAGGCGTAGCGGATCCGCATTCCCTGCTCGCGGGCGGTCTGGAAGTAGGTATCCACATCGCGGCGCACGTCGAGCACGAAGGCCTCGCCGGTCTCCTCCGATCCGACGAAATAGGACGCATGACCGAGGCTTTCCAAATAGAACTGCTTGAAGAACATGAATGGTCCCTCCTGGCGGTGGCTGCCCACTCGCGGACAGGGGGCATTGCGCGCGTCTCCGTGGCTTGATGACAGGGACATCGAGCACGCCGCAACCCGAACGAGCGAGCCAGGTCCCATAGCCGCAGCAAGTCATGGACCAAAGATGTCGAATCCCGCGACCAGCGGGACGCGATAAGCCCGCATCCGCGCGAAGCGCGATCGGACGGTCCTTTTGACCTGCCGGTCGGGGCAAATACACCAACGCGGTACGCAACCCTGACCGAGAGCGCAGTCCTTGCTTTGGGCGTCACTTCAGCAGACCGAGCCTGGCGACAGCACAAATCGCCCGGATACGCCCTGCCGCCAGACGCCAGGCACGCGGTTTGCTCAGACGCTGAGTCGCCAGGTACAGAATCAGAGGTGCGAAGGAACGACCGATGGTCCACTCCTCGAAGGCGCATGCCCAAGCCCGGTCATGTCTGTCGGTTGAACAGGCACCACGCAACAACGTGCCGCGGAGCGAACGTCAACCACCGCCGTACTCGACCCAGACGAGAGGAAAAACACGATGCCCAAGCCAACGACACTCCTGATGAGCGAGTTCGTCACCCACGACGTCCAGCGACTCCTGCTGACCAAGCCGGACGGCTTGACATGGAAACAGGGTCAGGGAGTCAAGGTCCAGATCGACGACGATGCCTGGCGCAACGAGGGCCGGCCCTTCACGCCGACCTCGTTGCCGGACGATTTGATCCTGGAGCTTGCCGTCAAACGCTATCCGGAGCACGACAGTGTCACCGTCGCCCTGCACGAACTCAAACCCGGCGCCAAGCTGCTGCTCGACGAGCCCTTCGGCAACATCAGCTACCAGGGATCCGGCACGTTCATCGCGGCTGGAACCGGCGTCACGCCCTTTCTGGCCATTCTCCGGCAGTTGGCGCGCGACGACACCCTGGAGGGGCACCAGCTCTTGCTGACCAACAAGGCCGAGCGGGACGTGATCTGCCGCGCGGAACTCGAACACTACCTTGGCGAGCGCTGCATCCTGACCTACACCCACGAGCACGACACAGGCCAAGAAGGCCGTCATATCGATGCGGCCTTCCTCGCCGCGCACATCGACAGACCGGACCAGACCTTTTATGTCTGCGGACCCCAGGGATTCGTCGAGTCGATCAACGCGCATCTGCTGAGCTTGGGCGTGCACCCGAACAGCCTCGTTTACGAGCGTTGAGCCGACCCGGTACGAAGCTGTTCGCTTTTTTATGGCATGGATGCTGCGTTTTTCCAGAGACACACATCACTTGGGGCACTCGACCCCTTGGAGGTCTCAATGCTTCGAAGCCTCACCGCGCTGAAAGGCTATCGCCTGGTCGCAACGGATGGAGACATCGGTCACTGCAGCGATTTTCTCTTCGACGACGAAGAATGGGCCGTGCGCTACATGGTCGCGAAGACCGGCCCCTGGCTCCTCGGACGCGAGGTTCTGGTCTCGCCGACGCACATCGAGCGCGCGAGCTGGGAGGCGCAGGCGATTCCGGTCAAACTGACATGCAAACAGCTTGAGGAGTGCCCGCCACTCGACACCGATGCGCCGGTCTCACGCCGCTACGAGCGGGCCTATCACGACTTTTTCGCGACGCCGTACTACTGGATGGGCGCCGGCCTCTGGGGAAACTACGGATATCCGGAGCTCTTGATTCCTCGGGAGGAACCAGAGGAACTTGCAGAGGAGCCTGCTGAGGAGGAAACCCACCTCCGGTCGATCGAGGAGGTCTCCGGCTACAGGATCCGCACGCGAGAGGATCGCAACGCCGGCCATGCGGCGGATTTCATCGTCGACGACGAAAGCTGGGCGATTCGCTATCTCGTGCTCGACACCTCGTACCTGCCGTTTTCCAAGAAGCTGCTGATCGGCAGCGACTGGATCTCCGACGTGGGCTGGATAGACGGCGAGCTGAAGCTCGATGTCGGAGCCGATCAACTCGAAAACGCACCGGCCTACGATCCCGAAACCCTCATCAACGAAGAAGAGGAGACGGTGCTTTACGACTACTATGGCAGACCGCAGGCCAGACGCCGTTCGAGCTGACCTGATTGAGCGGGCGTCTTCCGGGGGCTTGCCCTCCACTCTCTGGAGCCAGCCCCTGCCGACGTGAATGTTCTGTCCTCGATCCCGGCAACAGCAGGCGCACAAGGCCGGGGCTTTTTGTCGATTCGATCGAAGGATCGTCCTCTTGCCGACGCGCATCCGTATGGTGATTAGGCGCCGAGAGGACGATCCCTCATCGAGCCCCCTGGTGCGAGACTAGGCACCTGGGCGCTGGATATTCCCACCTCCTTTACTGGTGGGCGCCCGCCTCCACAGCAGAGGAGGAATCGGAAGGCGCATCGAGACAGTCCTGGGGCGCATCGATGGATGTTGCGTTCGGGAACATATCCAGCCACGGGATACGCAGGCTATAGCCGTTCACTGTCACAGGAACCTCAGGACAGTCTCGCGTGATCCGGCTGGCGACCGACTGAAGGTCCGCCGAATCGAACTTGAAATAAGGCGGCATGAATCCCGCGTCCTCGTTACGAAAGATCAGCGTATCCGCCGTATCCGCATAGACCGTCTCGATCCGGTACTGGACATCGCGACCATCGCCGGTCACACCAGTGATCTGTACCTCCCAGGAATCTGGTCCCCAACGGAGCCAAAGCAGAACGATTGCAATGACGAGAACGACGGCAAAACCGATCGTAAATTTCTGTTTCATAAGCGTGGCCTCCCTTATGTACGACTAAGCAGTGTGTATTAAGGCGTGCGCTCGAACTGCGGAAGAGCGCAGTAAACCCGCGAAACTCAC
The DNA here is from genome assembly GCF_042682685.1 of Thiorhodococcus fuscus. Taxonomy (NCBI): domain Bacteria; kingdom Pseudomonadati; phylum Pseudomonadota; class Gammaproteobacteria; order Chromatiales; family Chromatiaceae; genus Thiorhodococcus; species Thiorhodococcus fuscus. The sequence goes on along the minus strand of NZ_JBHUHX010000002.1, from coordinate 25,625 downwards.
GGACCCGCACTAGCTAGAGCAACCAGGATGCCAACCAAGAAAATCAGCGTAAGATTATGATAAAAAGCATTATTTCTCGAACCGCATGCCACACCGACCGCCGGAGGTGGAATTGCACCGGTTGATCGGGTTCGGCCCGGGTGATATCCACCTATCCTCTCGCCCGACGGCACTCGCCGGATCGCCGAGCGATCGGCAACGCCCCTGCCGTCCAATCGGGCACTCCACCGAGCGCGTTGAACACTGCACGGTAGGCGTGCTGCTTCGGGACAACCATCTGCGGAGGAGACGATGCTAGAGCACGCCGACGACACTCACTCGAAGACCATGGGCTATCTGCTGTGGATCTTCGGATTTCTGGGCGCCCATCGGTTCTATTACGGCAAACCGGTGACCGGCACCCTCTGGTTTCTGACCTTGGGGTTGCTGTTCGTCGGCTGGATCCTCGACGTCTTCCTGATACCGAGCATGGACCGTCAAGCGGACCGACGCTTCGTCAGCGGCCCCAAAGACTACAACCTGACCTGGATCCTGCTGACCTTCCTTGGTCTGTTCGGCGTGCACCGCTTCTATCTCGGGAAATGGATGACCGGACTCCTCTGGCTGCTCACCGGCGGCTTCTTCCTGATTGGCTACCTCTATGACTACTGGACGCTCAACGAACAAATCGATGCCGTCAACGCGCATGCCGACCCTGATTGACGGACCCCGCGATTCCGCGATGCAGAGGCTTGCGCCATGCTGATGTCACTCGGCGGTCTCGTCTTCCTGGCAGCCCTGCTCGGGATGCTGCTCGCTTATCTGACGCGCACGACCGCCATCCGACGCATGCGCACGCTCGGCGGCGAGCAGGATGTCCTCGACGCGCGCGAGGACAAGTTCAACATCCACCTCGGCCTGATGACATCCGTCCAGGTCGTCGGGGGCAACGAGATCGAGGTGCTGTTCAACGGCGACCAGACCTTTCCGCGCATCTGGGACGCGATCAAGGACGCCAAACACGTCATCTGCGTGCACGTCTACGAGGTCAATCCCGGCCAGGTCGCCGACACGCTGCTGCGCGCCCTCAGCGAGCGAGCCCAGGCGGGCGTCCAGGTGCTGGTGCTGCTCGATGCCATCGGCTCCGGGCAGATGCCCAGGAGCTATCGGCAACGCCTGATCGCCGCCGGCGCAGAGGTCGCCATCTACCGACCGCTCCGGCTCAAGGAGGCGTACAAGTTCCAGCAGCGCATGCACATGCGCGCCATCGTCATCGACGGACGCATCGGCTTCACCGGCGGCTTCGGGATCGCCGATCAATGGCTCGGCAACGGACGCGCTCAAGATCAGTGGAGGGATACCAATGTGCGGATCGACGGACCTGCGGCGATGCAGTTGCAGGTCGCCTTTTCCAACAACTGGGCGGAGGCGACCGGCGATCTATTGATCGGCGACACCATCTCCCCTTTCAACCGCATGCCATCCGTGGACGAGCCCCAGGCCGCAGGCATCATGGCCTGCTCGCCGTCGCTGGGCAGCACCAACGCCGAGCGCTTCTTCTTTCTGGCGATTACCTCGGCGCGCAAGCGCATCTACATCGCCAGCGCCTATTTCGTCCCGACCCACGGCATGCGCTGGCTCTTGATGAACGCGGTGGACCGAGGGGTCGACGTGCGTGTCCTGACGCCGGGGAGCAACACCAATCAACCCCTGGTCTGGCACGCCGGACGCGCCATCTATCGACAGCTCATGGATGCCGGCGTGCGTATCTACGCCTACCAGCCGGGGATGATGCACGCCAAGACCTTCGTCGCCGACGCCTGCTGGGCGACCGTCGGCACCTTCAACATCGACAATCGCTCGATGACCCTCAATGACGAGGTTGCCCTGATCATCCGCGACGAGACCATTGCCCAGTGTCTCGAACAGCATTTCCTCGCCGACCTGGAAGACTCCAAGGAATTGCGCCCTCGGGATCTACAGCCGGAATCCGGGCTGGACTGGATCAAAATCCGTGGATCCCGTCTGCTGACACCCTTCCTCTGAGACGTCGGGAGAAGACAGGAACCAGTCCACCCCGCACAACCTCTGGAGCGAAATTTGCTTATTGCGATTCGGCGGGGCGCCTCCAACAATCACCCTGCGGGTTCGCCCGCGCTTTCCGAAATCGAGGGATTCGCACCCCACCGACAACCCACGAGGGAAAGACAATGAGCGCATCGTCCGTTGCGAACAACAAGAAAACGCCGATCGCCGTCTACGGCGCCATGGCGGCAAACGGCGTGATCGCAGTCGCCAAGGGGATCGCGGCCCTGTACACCGGCAGCTCGGCGATGTTCTCGGAGTGCATCCATTCGCTGGTCGATACCGCCAACGAGGGGTTGCTCCTCTACGGCATGAAGCGCTCCGGGCACCAGCCGGACCAGACGCATCCCTTCGGCTATGGCAAGGAGCTCTACTTCTGGAGCCTGATCGTCGCCGTCGCGCTCTTCGGTATCGGCGGTGGACTGACCTTCTTCGAGGGGCTGACCCACATCACCGGCCATGCCCCGGAGGAGCGCGGCAATGTCATGTGGAACTATGCGGTCATCGCCATCGCACTGATCGCCGAGGGCACCTCCTGGATGATCGCGCTCCGGGAATTCCTGCCCTCGGTCAAGGACAAGCGGCTCTGGCAAGCGCTACGCGACGCCAAAGACCCCACCACGGTCACCGTAATCTTCGAGGACTCCGCCGCGCTGGCGGGACTGCTGTTCGCCCTGGCCGGCGTCTATCTCACCGAGATCACGGGCAATCCGATGTGGGATGGCATCGCCTCCATGCTGATTGGCGTGACCCTGTCCGGCGTCGCGATCCTCCTCGCCTACGAGAGCCGCAGCCTGTTGATCGGCGAAGCGGCGGATCCATCGGTGATCGAAAGCATTCGCCAGATCGCCCGCGAGGACGCGGACGTGCTTGAGGCCGGCCGCCCCCTGACCATGCATTTCGGCCCCGATGAGGTCCTGCTGAACCTGGATGTCCGATTCCGCTCCAGCCTGTCGTCGGAGACGATCATGGGCGTGGTGGACCGGCTGGAACGCCGCATCCGAGAACGCCATCCGGAGATCAAGCGCATCTTCATCGAGGCCGAGTCGTTGCGTCGCGACGGGGATGATACCGCCGCTCGCCCTTCATCCACCTAAGCGCAGGAGAAACCATGGAATACACTACGCTCGGCAGCAGCGATCTGAACGTCTCCCGTATCGGACTGGGCACCTGGGCCATCGGCGGCTGGATGTGGGGCGGCACGGACGAGGAGACCTCCATCGAAACCATTCGCCATGCCGTCGAACTCGGCGTGACCTTGATCGACACGGCGCCGGTCTACGGCATGGGCCGTTCCGAGCAGATCCTCGGCAAGGCCATCGCCCGCCACGGACTGCGCGAACAGGTGGTGCTGGCGACCAAATGCGCGCTGAACTGGTCCGACGACGCGACCAAGGTCTGGCGCGAGGCGACGCGCGCACGTATCGAGCGTGAGGTCGAGGACTCGCTGCGCCGCTTGGGCACCGACCGCATCGATCTCTATCAGATCCATTGGCCGGACCCGAAAACGCCGATGGAGGAGACCGCACGCGCCATGGACGATCTCTTGCGAGCAGGCAAGATCCGCGCGATCGGCGTCTCGAATTTCTCTCCCGAGCAGATGGACGCCTTCCGCGCGGTCGCCCCACTGCACGCGAACCAACCGCCCTACAACCTCTTCGAGCGCGAGACAGGGGATGCGGTGCTGCCCTATTGCGCGCGCCACGGCATCGGCACCCTGACCTATGGCGCACTCTGTCGCGGACTGCTCAGCGGCAAGATGACGCGCGAGCGCCAATTCGACGGCGACGATCTGCGCCGGAGCGATCCGAAGTTCCAGCAGCCGCGCTTCGATCAATACCTGGCGGCGGTCGCGGCGCTCGACCGTTTCGCCCGCGAGCACTACGGCAAGGACGTCATGGCGCTGGCACTGCGCTGGCTGCTCGACCAACCCGGACACAGCGTCGCGCTCTGGGGCGGACGCCGACCCGATCAGATGGACCCGGTCAACATCATCGACGGCTGGAGCCTCGACCGCGAGGCGCTCGACACCATCGACCGGATCATTCGGAAGCATGTCACCGACCCCGTGGGACCGGAATTCATGTCACCCCCGAGCCGCTGAAGCAGGATCATGTCGTGAAGAGAAAAACACCGTTCTATTGGATGTTGCTTGCTGTCGTCACCCTCGCCGGTCTGAGTTCGGGTTGCAGCACCGTCGCGCCCGACGGGAAGCCCGCGAGCACATTCACTGCCATCGATGCCATCAACGATCAAGTCGAGAAGGGCAACATTGAGATCGAAGGGGATCCGGACGCGACGCCTCTTCCCTGAAAGAAAGCCCGGAAGGTCATCTCGTGTCGCGGGAGAGCAGGATTGAGCACGAATGCCGCCCCTCCACAGGAGCGCCGCATGCTAGCCCGTCCGCTCAAAGGCGGCCGTCTGAGTCAACGCGGCGACCGCACGCACGGTCGCCGCGTCCTCAGGTAGATTCAGCGCCTGCTCGGTACGCGCCAGCGCCAGTCGTCCATGATAGGCGGCTGCACCCCGCATGGCGGAATCGCCGATCAGTGCCAGCGATCGCAACGCCTTCTGCAAGCGCACGGCAACCTCGACCGTGCCGGCGCCGTCACGCGCAATCGCCGTGAAGGCATCATCGAACAGGTCTCTCACCGCAAGCTCCGGCACCTCGACCCGGTCGTACTTGGGCGCCTCACCCTCTTCCTGAGCGCCCGAATCATTCCAGAGCACAAACAGTCGAACGAACGTTCCGATCACGTCGATCGCAGTCCCGGGATCGTTGACCGCCGGGGATAGCGCACGGCCGGCGATCTCGGACAGGACCACCAGACCGAATCGAGGATCTTCTTGAAACGTGCGGTCGTCTCCGATCAAGAACGACTGGATCACCTGCTCGCAGTCAATCGCCGTGTTCCCATCGGGACTATCGCTGACGCACGCCAACGCCTGCCCGGGGGCGGCAAAGGTTCCCGGCAAGGCCGTGACGACGATACGTCCCTGCCCCTTTTCGGCGCAGGCCTGAAGCGCGGCGATATCGACATGCTGGACGTAGCCGACCCTGGTCGCGAACACCGCTTTCCCAACCGGGTCGTAAGGCCGTTTCGCCACGCCCTGGAGCGTGGGCGCATCGCGCCGCCGTTTCAGGGCGTCGGCCGTGGCCTTCTCCACGACGTCGATGGTCATTCCCAGCCGCCCGAGACGTGCAATGCGATCCACCCAACGTAGAAACGTCAGGATGACGATGCTAAAGACCGCCGCCATCAGGATGAAGAGCGTAAAGAGGCCCGCGCTCTCGAAGTAGTCGTTCTTCGCGGCCGTCAGGGCCACGACGCTGAAAATGAAGGCGCCGATGAAGGTCGAGAGGGCGTTCTGCGAGACATCGTCGGCAATGACCAGCCGAAATGAGCGCGGCGTTGCCGTGCTGCTGGCCGACGCGTACGCCGAAACCATGGATCCGACCGCGAAGGTCGCGATCACCAGCATGCTTGAGGCCATGATGGAGAGGAGGCTTTCGATGGAATCGGCGGAGATCGCCGGCACGAACTGCGCAAGATCCGTGTCGTCCGCGAGCTTGGCGACAAAGACGTTCGCAATCGACAAGAGACAAATCACCAGCGGCTTGACCCACAGCCGCTCGCGTAGCCGATGACCGAGCAATTTGAGCCGACCGCGCGAGATGATGACTGACATAGTGATCTCTTATGTTGTGCCTGATTTTGGCCCTGATTCTTCGACGAACCTGTCAATTCCTCGAAGCGGTATGGCTCCTCATCCTGTCTTCGGTCCCATCGCGTTCCGCCTTCCTGCGCTCGGCCTCGGCAATGCGGCGCTGCTCGTCGACCGCGTCGGCGTGCGCGCGATCGTCACCGGCACGCCGTGCCTCCAGCTCGCGCATCGTCTCCGTGCGACCGTAAACGATGAGCCGATCCCCACTCTGTGCCACGGTGTCGCCTCCCGGCGTGCCGAGCCATTCGCCGTCGAACTTGGCGAGCCCGAGCACCAGCACGCCTTCCTCGGCCGGGCGCAGCGCGCGAAGCGGCTGGCCGTCGAGCCAGCTACCGTCCTCGACGGCAAGCTCGACGATCTTGTAGTCGCCGGCCAAATGCAACAGACCTTCGTAGTCGGAGACGTCGAGACGGGTGAAACGCTTCAGCGCCCGATCGACGATGCGTGACAACAGTCGATCGACCCACTGACTGGAGGCGAAGGCCCAGAGCGATACCAGACCGGTCACCAGCAAGACCACCTTGATCCACAAGGCCATACCTTCGGCATCCCCGCCCCCCACGAAGGCGAGCATCAGGGAGGACACGGCGGTGACGATCCCCGCATTGCCGAGCAGCATGAGGGTCAGAACGATACGGCGGCGCACGGGATGGTTGACCACCTTTTCCGACTCGGTGGTGGTAAAGCCCGCCCCGGAAAAGGCCGATCGTGCCTGGAAGCGCGCGCTCTGGCGCGCGAGCCCGGTATGACGCAACGCGATGGCGGCAATGCGGGTGACGAGAATCGACAGGGTAACGACCAACAGCAGGGACAAGATAGCGGTCAAGACTTACCTCCGAGTCCTTCAGGCCGATGACGGCTGCTCGCCGGGCAGATGGTCCGCGACATAGGCGCCGCGTTCCCCGCGCGGACGCGCCTCGCCCCGGGTGGTATCGCGGGAGGTCTGGCGCTCGATCTCCGCATTGAGCTCGGCGCCGAGGATGGTGATCAGGGCCGAGAGATAGAGCCACATCAGCAGCACGATGACGGCACCAATCGATCCATAGGTCGCGTTGTAGTTGCCGAATTGGGAGACATAAAAAGAGAAGAGCGCGGACGCCGCCAACCAAAGCACGACGGCAAACACCGAACCGACCGAGACCCAACGCCAACGCGCAAGACAGCGCGACGGTCCGAAACGATAGAGGATCGCGAGCATGGTCAGCGCCAAGGCGGCCAACACGGGCCAGCGCACCAGATTGACGAGCGTGCGCGCGAACGATCCCAGCCCGACATAGCCCATCACGACCGGCACCGCAACGATCAGGGCGAGCACGACGACGACCAGGATCACCAGGGAGAAGGTCATGGTGAAGGCCGTCAGATTCAGCCGCAGGAAACCGCGTTCCTCGCGCTCGTCATAGACGATGTTCAAGGCCGCGATCACGGACCGGGTGCCCCGCGTCGCGCTCCAGACGGACAGAAGAATCGCACCGGCCAGTCCGGCGCCAAGCGTCTGCCCGGAGCCCGAGGCGACCTCGTGCATCTGCTGCGACAGCAGCTGGTAGACCTCTGCCGGCAGAAAGGCGCTCAGAGAGGAAAATTGGCTCTGCACTTGCGCAGGGTCGGCGACCAGCCCGAACAGAGCGATAAGCGCCGCGATAGCGGGAAACACGGCCAGAAGGCCGTAGAACGCGACCCCGGCGGCGGCGAGCGAGATATTGTCGGCCGAGGTCTTGCGCCACGCCCGCGCCAGGATCTTGAGCCAGCCGCCTGGCGGGATCTCGCCGGGCGAATCGGCGAGGCGGCCGATCGCCCGGTCGGTCTGATCGTCTGAACCCATCGGATCTCTCCCGTTTTGCTAAAAGACGTGGGCCGGGATCCGGCGGGCGGCCCAAGCGATAGGCCAGCGGGAGGCGTCGCATATCAAGCCTTCAGCGACCGGATCCCAGGTTAAGTGAGCGTCCATCGATTGCTTCCCGATATCTGGATTTCGGACATGATGTAGGTGCGAATGCATTCGCACCTACGAACATCGGGATGTCTGTCCTTTAACGATTCCTAAGTGTTCGCGATCGATCAGATTGAGGGCGGTCTGCGCCCGAGCACGAAGAACACCACGGCAAAGACGAGGCCGATCACAAAGAGTATCCAAGCGATGTTGGACGCCATGCCCGCGACACCGGTCAGGCCCAGCGCGCCGGCGATCAAGGCGACGATGAGGAACATTAGTGCGAGTCTTAACATCTGCACCTCCACATTCACATGAGGTTAGTTGTCCGCGACGAGCGTGACGGCGGACACCGCAATGCCCGCCGACGCATTCAGCTTTTTTCATATTCGTCGATTTGGCGCTCCGCCTCTTCCTTGGTCACGCCGTAACGGTGTTGGATCTTCCCGACGAGCTTGTCTCGCTCGCCCTCGATGGCCAAGAGGTCGTCGTCGGTCAGGTCGGCCCAACGCTCCTTTACATGCCCCTTCATTTCAGTCCACTTACCCTTGACTTCATCCCAATTCATGCGTCACCTCTTATCGTTGAGTTATGGCGCCGTACGCCTTGATAGGACCAAGGCTATGAATACGGTATCGAGTCGACTCGACTCAGCGATGGCCCTTACGACTTGGACATACAGTTCGCATGCCAACTATTGAGCTCGGGTACTTTCGCGCTCGCTTGAAGTCGCGGCAGATGCCTCTGCCACCTCGCCTCAATCGGCATGCACGCGGTTTGGCAGCTCGGTCCGCGCCCGGCCATGACAGGGAGCGACCGGCCCTTTGACGCGCCTTCCAGTCAGGAGGATTGCCTGACTCGCGAAGGCGAACGAATGGGCGCAAATCAGCGCGCGGCACACAGAAGAACCGATCGACATCGAGACGCACCGGCGAATCGGCGGTTCGGGGCATTCGCACCACCTCCCGCATCGACATCGGTGCTTATCAACCGACCGAACCAAGACGCGGGGCTCCCGATGGGCACCAGGATGAGGACCGCCAGATTCCGTACCGGCCCGATCCGCATTCCCAGCCGCACGGGCGCTTGAACGCAAAACGATTGGCATCGAGTTTGCTAAATCACGTGCGGATGGCTCGCATCGTGGTATCGCGACCATCCCAAGGGCCACCGTCTATCCCGACGGTCCCCATCCGAGTAAAAACTCACCACTCCCGATCACGTGCACCAGGAGGGATGCCATATGAAATCCATTCCCAACATGAGCTTCGCGCTCTTTCTCGCGCTGTTCATGCTGACCGCGATGAGTCAGGCTGCAACGACCGACGATGCAACGACGAGCGACGTCCAGACCCCACCGGCTGAGGCGGTCAAGCAGAACACCCAAGATCTACTCAAATCGCTCAAGGCCTACGGCGCAGATCAGCGCGAAGAGGCCGTCGAAGCCACGAAGGCAGCGCTGGATGCGGCCGACAAGCGCATCGATGCACTGCAGACTCGCCTCGACGACAACTGGGACAGCATGAGCGAGGCCGCCCGCGAGAAGGCGCAAGCCAGCATGAAGGCCCTGCGCAAACAGCGCACTCAGGTCGCCGAATGGTACGGCAGCCTGAAAACCAGCTCCGACAGCGCCTGGGACGAGATGAAGGAGGGCTTCTCGCAGGCATACCAGGCACTGGCAGAGGCTTGGGACGACGCCGTTAAGACCTTCGACTCCGAGAAATAAACCCTCCAGCATCGAGGTGCGCCAAGCGGCGCACCCGATAACACAAGCCTGGACTGGAGCGGTCTCAGGCGTGGGATTACAATCCTTCGCCGGGAATGCGCTCCTGACTGTTCGCGGCCCCATAGCGATTCCTGGTGTCGGTCACAGAAAGGATCGGCGTTTGCATTCGTGCTGTTCCGCTATGCTGCATCGGTTCGCCGTCACCGGAGTCCGGTATGACTTCCGGCCCGACTCGAAAAGCGCGGAGCGAGGCTCAACATTCGAGGACGCGGTTCGCAAATTCGCTGCCCCTCCCGTCAGCCGCACGCCCTACATGCAACGCCCGAGCTCGGGCAGAGACGCAGCCCCCAACCAAGTCCACACGACACACGGATATTCACTGATAGAGGACCGAGAAGATGAGACATGCGCCATCCAAAATGATCTGGCTGCTCTTCCTGCTGTTGCCGCTGACGCTCTCCATGGCCGGCTGCAACACCATGGCCGGCGTCGGCGAAGACCTCAAGGCTGCTGGCGGCGGCATCGAGAAGTCCGCTGAAAGCAATAAGGACTATTGAGGGTTTCGAGGGAGGGACGTCGGGCCGACTCCAACCAAAGACTCGACACCGCGCCGTGCCGCCGAATCGGAACTCGGCGGCACGGCATTTCATGGCAGGAATCAGGGAAACGGGGGCGTTCCGGCGGGATCCGTGCCCAGCACGACAACCTCGGGATGACGCTCCTTGATCCGGTCCTCGATCCCCCCGATGGCGGCGTGATCGACCGTGGCGACGATCAGCAGTTCACCCCGGCGTAAGGCAGCGAACTGAGGCGCAATGTCACGGTTGGCAATCCGAGCGCGCAACGCGGCGAAGGCGCCTCCGACGCCCGCCCCGAGGACGAGCACAAGCACACCCAACAGACCATCGCCGATCAACCAGAGCGCTGCGGTGATCGGGCTTGCGAACAAGGCGCCAAGAACGCCGCCATCAATCAGCGCTCGCTCCCATGTCCGATGGACGATCAGCTCGACCGGAAGATCATCCCCGCGCGGCTTGCGTGCCGCATGCGCGCTGATGCTCGCAGGCTCAAGACCCTCGCCCAAAAGTTCGTCGATGAGTTGGCGAACCTTCACGAACTCCGGCGCCTTCAAATAGATACGATTCACCATAGTTTGACCCTTCATGCTTGAGCGCGGGATAGCGTTTCGCTCCTGCCCGCGCGCACCCTTCAGATGGCATCCGCCGCCCGAACGAACATCGAACCTCGATCGCGCACGAACCGGAATGGAGCCCCGAAAGACAAGCACAGCGCGCGCCAATCTACCGGAGCGCGAGATGAGTTCACCAGATCACCGCCGGCGCGGCACAGGTTCAGATCGCATCCTTGACCTGCGCATCGGCGATCAGGAAAGAAGCCCGTTCCCATGAGTGGAGCGCTTAGGGAAACACGGAGCAGAAGCCTGGACTGGATGAGAAGCGTGGGCGAAGCAGTCTGCTCGACCAGCTCCCACCTCCCCTACGTGCAGCAAGTTTCAAGCGTGCTCGAACAGCCCCTCCGCGCGCATCAGAGCAATGCCGTAGTCGATATCGACCGCGAACGAGATATTGGTGTCGCGGGCTGGGCTGCGCTCCCAATCCGCACTGCCGCGAACGACCTCGGCCGGCTCGAAACGGCCACTGACGACGCCGACGATGTGGCCGTCGCTGACGTGAATCAGCGGACCTCCGGTATCGCCGTCCTGCACCATGGTGTCGAACAGAATGAGCTGCGTGTCGTTCGGGGAACGGATCTTGGCGGACGCGAAGCTGCCGACGCTGAGCGCCGTATGCAACTGCTCGTGCCCGAAGGAGTAGCCGAGGCTCATGAGCGAGGCGCCGGGCCGCACATTGGCGCCGCTGCCCAGAAAGTCGTCAGGAACCCCGATCGAGATCTCCTGTTCCATCTTGAGCAGAGCCACATCGTGCGCGATGTCCTGCTGGACGATCGAGACCGGGATGGCCGCGACCCGATCGAAGGTCATGGGCTGATACTCGTCGCCGCTCGCGGTCGCAACGACCAGCAGGCCCTCGGGCTTGGACACCAGGTGAGCGGCGGTCAGCAGGTAACCGCTTCCATGGACGAGAAACGCGGTTCCGAGAAAGCCCACGGCTCCCTCGGTGTCGCGGACCAGCATGAGACAGCCTCCGCGAAATTTCTGGCTTGTGCCTTGCAGCATTCAATGTACTCCTGAATTCGAGTCGGACGTCAATCGGCCCCATCGGTGCCCATCCAGGCTTGCACGCGCCGAGGATTGGCCCGCGTCCATCGCAACGCCTGTGCATAAGGGTCTCGTCCGTCGTCCTGATGAATCCAGACCAACAACTGCTCCATGGCCTGCGAGTCCCATTCGAAGCGGTCCAAGACGCCTTGGGCCTGAGGGTCATCCCGTGCCAGGCCGGGGCGAACCAGCGTATGGATGCTTCCTCGCCCGCCATAGACGTTCTTGGGGTCGTCCAGGAATTTCAGCGACCAGCGTCCGAGCATCCAATGCGGCTCCCAGCCGGTGACGACGATGGGGGCATTGCGCGCGATGGCATCCGCGAGCGCCTGGGTCATCGCCGTTTCCGAACCCTTGATCAGCCGGAAGCCTTCGAGGCCGTAGGCATCGAGCGCGCGCTCGGTTGCGGACATGATCCCGGCAGCCGGATCGATGCCGACGATCCGCCCCCCGAGCGCCTGCCGGTGCTCGGCCAATTGCGCGATGCTGTCGATGTCCAGCGCCGGCTGGGTGCGTTCGCCGCGACCGCCGGTCTGACGCCCAACGCCGACGGCGGGGATGACGAGTCCGGTGCGCGTGCCGACGAGATTGGGACCGAGATCCGCGAGCCGATCTCCGTACTCGGCGTAGTACTCGGCATGCGTATCGGGCAACCAGGCGGACAGCAGCGCATCGGCCTCGCCGTCGGCCACCATCCGCCACATGGCATCGGCGGTCGTTTCGATGAGTTCGCACGGATGTCCGAGTCGTTCGCGAAGGACCGCGCAGACCACATTGGCGCTCGCCACGGACGAGGACCAGTCCACATAGGCGATGCGCAGCGTCGGTGCGTCTGCGGCGGATGCGCAGGCGGCGGCCGACATCAGGACCGCGAACAGGCCCGCGCGTCTCCACCGGCTCAGGGTGTCGCCGAGCGTTCGAATACTCTTGACGATCATGTCTTGCCTCCGGTCGGCGTCTCCTTGGAGTCGTTCGGTTCGCTCCGAGCGCTGGAACCCTCGATCTGGAAAGCGGGACTTGGGGTGGGGCGAGGACGCATCGCCGCCCCCGTGCGCCGCTGGAGCGCCTCGGTCAGCCAGAATTGACGCCGGCCGAAGGTCGGCATCTTGTGCGTGGCATAGGTCTTGAATTCAGGTCCCTCGTAACCCTGCACGCCGAGCTCGAAGCCCTGCCCCGTCTTGTAGTGGACGAGCCCCAGGTGCAACGACCAGCACATGCCGAGCAGGATGATGGCGAACGGGAGCCCGGTGGAGATCGCAGCGGTCTGCAGTGCCACCAGGCCGCCGCCCAGCAGGAGCGCCGCCGCGACGGCACCCTCCAGGATGGCCCAGAACACCCGCTGAATCACGGGTGGCTCGGTATTGCCGCCGGCGGTGATGATGTCGATCACCAGCGAGCCGGAGTCGGACGAGGTGACGAAGAAGGTGATGATCACGACGATGGCGACCACCGATGAGATCTCGCTCAACGGCAAGCTCTCGAGCATCACGAACAGCGAGACCGGGATGTTCTCCTGCACCGCCTTGGCCAGACCGCCGTCGCCGAACATCTCGATATGCAGCGCGGTATCGCCGAAGATGGTGACCCACAGGAAGGTCACCAGGGTCGGCACCAGCAACACCCCCTTGATGAACTCGCGGATGGTGCGCCCGTAGGAGACGCGGGCGATGAACATCCCCACGAACGGGGACCAGGCGATCCACCACCCCCAGTAGAAGACGGTCCAGCCGTTTTGCCAAGCGGTGTCGTTGTAGGTTTCGTTCCAGGTGCTCAGCGATGCGAAGTTCTGGACGTAGACGCCGAGATTCTCGATGAAGGCATTCAGGATGAACAGCGTCGGTCCGAGCAAGAGCACGAAAAACATCAGCGCCGCAGCGACCACGATGTTGATCTGGCTCAGGAACTTGATCCCCGAATCCAGTCCGCGCACCACCGACCAGGTCGCGATCATGGTGATTCCGGCGATGAGGACCAGTTGCACGCTGGCATTCTGTGGAATGAAGTCGAGCAGATGGCTCAAGCCGGCGTTGACCTGCTGCACCCCGAGCCCCAGCGAGGTCGCCACGCCGAACATGGTCGCAACCGTAGCCATGATGTCGATCACATTGCCGATCGGTCCATAGATCCGCTCGCCGAGCAGCGGATAGAACACCGAGCGGATCGACAGCGGCAGCCCCTTGTTGAAGGCGAAGAACCCGAGCGCGAGCCCGACCAGGGCATAGATCGACCAGGGGTGCAGCCCCCAGTGCAGAAAGGTGAAGTCCATCGCGACGCGCGCCGCCGCAGGCGTGCCCGGCTCGGCCAATGGCGAGGCGACGTAATGGAACATCGGCTCGGCGACGCCGTAGAACAGCAGACCGATACCCATGCCGGCGCTGAAGAGCATCGCGAACCAGCCGAGCGTCGAGAATTCAGGCTTGGCGCCCTCGCCACCGAGACGGATGTCGCCGAAGCGCCCGAACAGCAAGGAAACCACGTAGACCAGGATCAGGTTCATGGTGCCGACGAAGAACCAGCCGGCGTAGGTCGATACCGCCCCCTGCACGACATGGAACAGATTGTCGACGGTACTCTCGAAAAAGATGGTCAGACCGACGAAGAACACAATGATCGCGGCGGAGCTGAAGAACACCCAGGGGTGGACGTCGAGCTTGAAAAGCCCCGCTTGGGTTTCATCGGCGGTGCCTGTTTCGTTGTCGCGCATGGTTTCGTACCTGATTCGGATCTGTGGTCGTGGTTGAACTCGGCTCACGACAGCCTGTCACCTGTCGCAATCACGGACGGCCTAACAGGCTAACAGCCTGAGCGCAATTTCTCACCCCCCGACCACCTCTTGACGTGCCCGGATCGCCAGCCATGCCAAGCCAAGGCCCTTACAAATACTGATGGCGCAAGGGTCTCAGGTCCGCATCGAGCCGGTAGACCAGAGGCACCCCGGTCGGGATTTCGAGTTGCTGGACGCCCCCATAACCGACCCCATCGATAAGGTTGACCAGGGCGCGCAGACTGTTGCCATAGGCAGTGACGAGCAACCGGTTGCTACCCCCCCGATCGCGGGCGCGAACGGTTCGCGAGAGTCCAGTCGCTGACCCCGTGGCGAAGAAGGCCTCGTGTGTGCGTCATGGTGTTCTCCTCGCATGGGATGATCGGACCTGCCGCCGCGTCTCCGATTCGCGGCGGCAGCGGCCACAGGCCGCCTGTTTCGACGACGACTATTTCCGGGGCTCGCCTTGATCCAACTGCGCGCGCAGTCGCGCGGGCAGCGAGACCGGCACCTGAGCGCCGGAAGCGTCGCCCCAGCGCGCGCGCAGATACGTGGCCACTGCGGCGATCTCGGTATCGTCCAAGGTCTCGGCAAAGCTTGGCATGCGCACATAGGGCGAATAGGCCTGGGTCACATCCGCCAGCGAACCGACCAAAAGGGACATCACGATATTGTTCGCCTTGGCATCCTTGACGACCGGATTGTTGCGCAATCCAGGCACATAGGGCGGCCGGCCTTGACCGCTGTCGCGGTGACAGGCAACGCACCACCCCTGATAGAGCGACTCACCCAGCGCATACAGCTTCGGATCGAGCGCCTGCTGCCGGTCGATGGCCGCCGGTTGCTCCCGAATCGGCGGGAGATCCTTCAGGTAGACGGCCATGGCGTGCAGGTCGTCGTCGCTCAGATACGAGAGACTGTCATGCACCACCTCGGCCATCGGCCCCATCGCCACCGTCCGAGGCCCAGCACCGATTTTGGCGGGCTTGGCATGACCCGACTGCAAGAACTCAGCGAGATCGTCGACGCTGAATCCCGCGACCTCCTCACCCAATCCCCTCAAGTCAGGGGCATGCCAACCCTGGCGCATCGCGCCGGTCAACGCCTCCGACCCGACCTTGGCGGCAGCGAGATTACGCGGCGTATGACAGGCGCCGCAGTGACCGAGCCCCTCGACCAGATAGGCGCCACGGTTCCATGCATCCGATTTGCTGGAATCGGGCTCGAACCGCCCAGGCTCGAAAAAGAGTTCCTGCCAGGCATACAGTGCATCGCGGATGCCGAGCGGCCAGGGCAAATCCGGCTTCGGCGGCACAGAGTCGGATGGCTCGATGGTGTCGAGATACGCCTTGATGGCGAGCGCATCCTCATCGCTCACCTTGGTGAAGGAGGGATAGGGAAAGGCCGGATAATAGGGCTCGCCGTCCGGGGACAGCCCCTCGTGCAGCGCGGTCAGGAAGTCCTTGTCGGAGAAGCCGCCGATGCCCTCGGGCGAGGGCGTGATGTTGGCGCTGTAGATCACCCCGCCATAGGGCGTCTTCAGCGCGCGGCCGCCGGCATAGGGCGCGCCGCCCTCGCGCGTGTGGCAGGATTCGCAGTCGCCGACACGCGCGAGATAACGGCCGCGCTCGACCTGCGTTTGGTCGGCGCCTGCAGAGGCCATCGCGGAGAGAAGCCGGCGCGCGAGCTTGAGATGTTCCTCGACGACCGGCACCGTCGCGTCGATATAGGCGTTGAGGTTGGGCGCCTTGCCCCGTTTGCGCTCCCGCTCGAAGCGCGCAAGCTCGGACCTGTGACGCTCGATGGTCTCTCGCAGCAGGGACGCATCGTTCGTCGCACTGGAGTCCGTCGTCTTGCCGCTGTCGTTCGACGCTTGGTCCAGCCTGGGCAATTCGATCCCATGCATGGCCGCGACCTCGCTCAGCTTGGCGTAAGCGCTGGAGTGGTCATGATCCACACGCATGGCATAGTCATGAATCGCCTGCGTATCGGTTCGGGCGAACACGCGCTTGGCGGCTCGGACCTGATCGCGATGATAGGCGGCGGCCTGTTCGATAAAGGCCCGGTCCTGCGCATCGAGCTTGCCGGGCGGCGCGACGATGACCTGACCCGGCCCGGAGAACTCTGTCGCGAACCGCTGGGCGGCCGATTCGGCAGCCTGACTCGGCGCCGATACGGCGGCCGCGATGACCAACAGGGTAAGAGTTGAGGTCTGCGTTGCGTTCATGATGGTCTCCTGCTCGGCGAGCCGACCGTCGCGCGGAACGAGCGGGCGAATGCCGCAATGGGCACGACCTGCCGACCACCGCCGAGCGTCGTGTACTCGTCCCTCACAGCATGGCCGCCAATCCAAGGATCCCGAAAAGGATCAAATAGACGGCAACGATGTAACTGAGCAGCGCGGGACGCGCAAGGATCAGGATTCCGGCGATCAAGGCGATAATCGGCTGAAGCAAGGGATGAAACATGGGCGTGTCCTTCTATGTGGTTGCGATAGCGCGTCGTGTTCGCACGACGGAGATAAGCTGACACCAGCGTTGAGCAAAGCGAATGCCAGCGCCTGGTCGAGCCGCCGGGAGAAGCGCTCTCCGATCGCGAGCGCCAATGCCTCGATTGGTGACGTCATCGCCATTGGCGCACGCTACGACGACGCACCGCGAGGCATCGTCCGCAGGGCAGCCCGTTTAGGAACCGCACCCTCGAATGCGAAGGAAATCGTCACGGATACCGGAATCGCTGAACGCAATCGCGTCCATAACATCGGCTCAAAAGGCCCACCAGCGGCTCTATACAACCACTGCCCCGATTCGCGATCGGAAGCCAGGCGCTTCTACCGCTAGCCTGTGGAGCGGATTCGTCGCTCGCAGCAGCGAGCTCGCAGACCGTGAATCGCATCTGGCACGAATTCCGCAAAGCCCTCGTCGACCGACGAAGGGATGTTGGTGAACCATCTCTGGAGATCGCGCGACTCATGTCGCAAACCGATCGCTCACAAAGAAGAAATCACGACTAGCACGGGAGAAGCACCGATGACTGACCTGTTCATGAAGCAACGCTATGGGTTCGCGGCCACAATCCTCATGGCCGCATTGCTCTCGCCGACCACGGCGGCCATCGCCGCAGACCCAAGCGCCGTGCCACCGGCGCAGACACAAAACGGCATCACTTACGTCACTGGCGGTATCGGCCAACCCGAATCCACAGCGATGGAATCGGCCGCGAGCCAGTACGACCTCATGATGACCTTCGCCAGGGATGACGGCGCCTTTGTTTCAGACGTCCAGGTGTCGATCTCCGACCAACAGGGCGCTCCAGTCCTTGATCTGGTCTCGGGGCCGATCCTGCTGATCGATCTCCCCGACGGAACCTATAAGATTCAGGCGAGCTTCGAGGGCACGCCCAAGATCAGAACCGTCACCGTCGGCGCACGACATCAACGATTGGCATACACCTGGCCCAAGGGCGAATGACATTCCGCCAGCAGGCTGACACTGATGTGATGGCCGATCCGAAAGGACATCGAGGCGGAGACCGACCTTGACGGTCGGGTGGAACAACAGCGTGTTCCACCCGACCGCTGCAGGTCTCAAGCCGGGCCATCCGCCGTTTCACAGTCCATGGCGCGGTGCTCGCTCGGGCCTCGGCCGTGACTCAGACGGATGCCGGAACCCGGAACCGCCGGAGACGTGTAGACCATGACCAACCAGCCACACGACCACCCCATCGCCTATTTGAGGAAATTGTTCTTCAACAGCTGCACCACCTCGTCGGTGCGGCCATTGAGGACGGCCTTGAGACCGAACAGCGCGGTCGAGGCGACCTGACCGACCTCCACCTTGGGCGGCATGACCAGCTCGAAGCGATTCACCGCCACATCGAGCAGGGCCGGCCCGTCATGCGCCAGCCATGACGCCAGCGCCGCCTCCAGACGATCCGCCCGATCCACGCGCGCGCCGTAGAGTCCGCAGGCCTCGGCCACCTTCCCGAAGTCCGGATTCTTGAGACCGGTGTAGGCATCGAGCAGGCCTTCGACGCGCTGTTCCATCTCGACGAAGCCCAGCGAGCCATTGTTGAAGACGAGCAGCTTCACCGGCAGGCGTTCCTGCACCAAGGTCAGCAGATCGCCCATCAGCATGGTCATGCCGCCGTCGCCGCACAAGGCGATCACCTGCCGGTCCGGGTACGCCTTCTGAATGCCGAGGGCCTGCGGATAGGCATTGGCCATGGTGCCGTGCAACAAGCTGGTGAGAAAGCGGCGATGGCCATTGGCGCTCAGATGGCGCAGCAGCCAGACCATCGGCGACCCGCCGTCGGCCGTGAAGATCGCGTCCCGAGCGGCGAGGCGATCGAGCGCTTGGGTCAGTTGCTGCGGGTGGATGAGGCCAGGATCCTTTCCCTCGCCGTGGGCGCGGTACTGTTCCTGATCCTGCCGCCACTGATCCAGCGCCTTTTGGAGATGTTCGTCCTTGTCACGCGGGGCGACCCTCTCGCTCAGTGCATCCAGCGTCGCCCCCACGTCGCCGACCACGCCGATGTCGACCGGGGCACGCCGACCGAGGCGCGTCGGATCGATATCGACCTGGACGATGCGCGCATCCTCCGGGTAGAACTGTGTGTATGCGAAATCGGTACCCAGCGCCAGCAGCAGGTCGCAATCGGCGACCGCCTCCATCCCCGCCCGATTGCCGAGGATGCCGGTCATCCCGACGTTGTACGGATTGTCCGGCTCGACGAACTCCTTCGAGCGCGTCGTGTGAACGATCGGCGCCTTGATCCGGTCGGCGAATGCGATCAGCCGCTCGCGCGCGTCGCGCGCACCGATGCCGACGTACAGGGTGATGCGGGCTGCGCCATCGATGGCCTCAGCGATCGCCTCCAGCTCATCCTTCGAGGGAATGGTCACCGGGGTCGCACGATTCACCGTCCAGCGCAGACCGTCGGCACATTGTTCCTGCAGCAGGTCGCCGTTGACGATCACCACCGCGACGCCCCGCCTGGCCAGCGCGGCCTGGGCCGCCTGCGCGGTGATACGCCGCGCCTGATCCGGGTGCGCAATCCGCTCGCAGAACACGGAACATTGCTCGTAGAGCTTCTTCTGATCGACCTCCTGCGGGAAGCCCAGCCCTTCCTCGTGCCGATCGACGTTCGAGGCGATCAGCACCACGGGGGCGCCGTTGCGGTGGCTCTCGAAGATGCCGTTGAGAAAGTGCAGGCTGCCCGGACCGCAGGTGCCGGCGCAGGCGGCCAGCTCACCCGTCATATAGGCTTCACCGCCGGCCGCCAGACCGCCGACCTCCTCGTGACGCACATGCACCCACTCCAGCTCGGAGCGGCGTACCGCGTCGGTAAAATGATTGATGGTGTCCCCGACGATGCCATAGCAGCGCCGCGTGCCGGCCTGCACCAAGGTGTCGACGATGACTTCGGATACGCTCGTACTCATGTGAACAACCCCGTGTTGCGCGTGTCGATGGAAACGCGCCGCTCGGTCAGATCGATCCGGGGCGCGAAGGTGTCTGGGTCGGCCGCCTCCCAGAATTCGGCATACTGCGTGCTGTGCGGATCCTCGAGCAGGATCCCTTCCGGCAGAAAGTGCTGCAGCTCGTCCAACGGCTTGGCCTCTGCGGCCCCGGTTCGGATCGCCAGGTGGTGCGGCTGCAGATCGGAGGGATGCATCAGGCCGCAGGCGGCCGTGATGTCGACGAGCGCCTCGATCGTCTTGCGATGAAACCGGGCCGCACGCTCGCCTTGTACGCTCGGCACCAGGCCGCGCTGACGCCAGCGGTCCTGGGTCGCGACCCCGGTCGGACAGGTTCCCAAATGGCAGCGCTTGGATTGGATACAGCCGATCGAGAACATGAAGGCACGGGCCGCATTGCACCAGTCGGCTCCCATGGCCAGGTTGTGCGCGATGCCCATGCCGGAATAGACCTTGCCGCTGGCTGCAAGCCGAACATGGCGGCGCAGACCGCTACCCGCCAAGGCATTGCGCACCACCGCCAGCCCCTCGTTCAGCGGCATGCCGACCCAGTCCGAAAGCTCCAGCGGCGCGGCACCCGTGCCGCCCTCGGCGCCGTCGACGACGATGAAGTCGAGCAGGATGCCCGTCTTAAGCATCGCCTTCATCAGCGCCATCACCTCGTGCGGCTGGCCGACGCAGAGCTTGATCCCCACCGGCTTGCCGCCGGAGAGTTCCCGCATGCGGGCGGCGAATTCCAGCAGCCCGACCGGGGTCGAAAAGGCCGAGTGACCACGCGGCGAGAGACAGTCGCGGTGCGCCGGGACCTGACGGACCGCAGCGATCTCCTCGGTGACCTTGGCTGCGGGCAACAGGCCGCCGTGTCCTGGCTTCGCGCCCTGTGAGAGCTTGATCTCGGTCATCCTGACCGCATCCCGCTGGGCCTTGTCGCGAAATGATTCGGGATCGAATCGTCCCTGCTTGTCCCGAGCGCCGAAGTATCCCGAACCGAGTTCCCAGACCAGATCCCCGCCGTGCTTGAGGTGATAGTCGGAGAGACCACCCTCCCCTGTGTCGTGGTAGAAGCCGCCTTTAGCCGCGCCGAGGTTCAATGCCTCGATCGCGCGGGCCGACAAGGCCCCGAAGCTCATCGCCGAGATGTTCAGCACGGACGCCTCATAAGGCTGTTGGCACTGATCGTTGCCGACGCGTACCCGAGGATCGGTGTCGGCCTCCTCGACCGGTGCGATCGAGTGCGATATCCAGACATAGCCGTCCGCGTCCATCGCACGCTCGGAGCCGAAGGGCTGCGTATCCGTTTCCCCGCTGGCGCGCGCCTTGACCAAGTTACGCGCCTCGAAGCTCAGCGGTGTTCCCTCCAGGTCGTCTTCGACGATGTACTGGCGCAGAAAGGGCCGCAGACGATAGGCCAGGAAGCGAAGATGGCCGGCGACCGGATAATTGCGGATCACCGCATTGCCGCGCTGGAAGAGGTCGATCAGCCCGAACGCCACCAAGCATGCGCTGAGGGCATAGACCAGCAGCGCGAATCTGGAATCCGGCGCAACCAGAGCCGCCACGATGCTCGCCAGCAAGGCCAGCAACGGAACGACAGCGCGTGTCAAGGCGTGCAGGAATTCGGACATATGGACGGCCCATCTACCAGGATCGAGATCTCGTCGGCGAACTGTCGTCACGACGCCAACACCGATCGGAAGAGGGATATTTGGCCGCCGCGACGGCTGGACATACAGCAAACGTCGCGCCAACCTGCGGAACCAAGGGATATTCTGTAAAAGAGCCTACCCGTAGACCGGGAGGTTAGTGCGCCTCGTCATGCCTTGGGCCGCAGTCGTCGCCGCGCTGCTTCGCCAGCGTCCGGCGTGATTGCGATCCTCTGCAAGCGATGTCGGTAGCTGGTGAAACGGAGTTTCCAGACGGCCCCCACGAGAGATGAGGGACGAAGGGAAGCACCGGAACGCTGGTGCATTTAAGCCATCATCGGCGCATAACCACCAGCGTCCCCGGACAGGGGCGAGAACCACGCGCGACGCTCTACTCCAGAACCTTCTGGAGATCCGCAAGACCGGCGGGTTTGAGGAGGTGCGCGTCGAACAGGTCCGCATCTGTGCCAAGGTGACTCGCGCCATAACCGGACACCGCGACCAGCCGAATCGCCTTGCGTTCAGGCAGGTCGAACAGGCGACGCGCGACCTCGATGCCGTCGATATCGGGCAGCCCGATGTCGAGCAGGATCAGATCCGGACTCATCCTGGTCACCGCGTCCAGCGCCTCTGCGCCGTTCGAGGCGCCCGAGACCTCATGACCGAGTGCGTTCAGCAGCTCGCTCACCGCCTCGACCACCTCGGCGCTGTCATCGACGACCAGCACACGTTTGCGGGGCGTGACCTCAATGCTGGAGCCCGTGTCGACTTCCGGACCTTCCAGCGCTTCGGGAGCCGGCTCGGCATCGAGCGGAAAGGTCAGCGTGACGCGACTGCCGAGGCCGACGCCTGCGCTGTCGATCTCGACACGCCCGCCATGCAGATCGACCAGGGTCTTCACCAGGGTCAGCCCTAAACCCAGACCGCCCTCCGCGCGCGCCAACGAGCGCGGTCCCTGCGTAAATGCCTCGAACAGCGATGGGATCGCCTCCGCCGCGATGCCCTGACCATTGTCCTCGACCGTGACCCTGGCACCGTCGGCGTGATGCGCCAGGGTGACACCGATGCGACCACACTCATCCGTGTACTTGGCGGCATTGTGCAGCACGTTGCTCAACACCTGGACGAGCCGCGTCTCATCGCCCCGCACCGGCACCGGATCCGCCGGCACCTCCAGCACGACCTCATGCCCGCGCGCACGCATCTCGCGATCCACCACCTCCAGCGCCTGGTGGAGGAGCTGCCCCAGATCCTGGCGCGCCATACGCAACGTGATCGAGCCTCGGGTGATGCGGGCGACATCCAGCAGGTCGTGCACCAGACGCTCCAGATGATGCGTCTGGCGGTCGATGACCGCATAGGCCCAGTCCTGCTTGGCCCGATCCTGATTGCCCAGAGCGAGTAGATCCAGCGCATTGCGCACCGGCGCCAAGGGGTTGCGCAGCTCGTGACCGAGCATCGCCAGAAAGGTGTTCTTGCGTCGATCGGCCTCGGCGAGCTGCTCGGTCTGCTCGCGCAGACTCCTCTGCAGGGCCTGCTGCTCGCTCACATCGAGCGCGAGCGAAAGGACCGAGACCAACCGGCCATCGCCGTCGCGCAGGACCGAATTGTGCCATTCGCACCAGACGACCTCGCCGTCCTTGCGCTGGTTGAGATGCAGGCAGTGGTTGTGCTCGACCAGACCGCCGACCAGGCCACCGACCATGTCCGCGAACGATTCGCGCTCATCTTCCGGAAACAGCCCCAGGTTGTGCAGCGAGCCTTGCAGTGCCTCGGCCTCGCTCCAGCCGAACACCCGCTCCGCCGCAGGCGACCAGCGCAGGATGCCGGTATCCGCCGCCCACTCCAGGGACGCGACCGGAGACCGGTCGACATGCAGCTTGAGCCGCTCCAGGGCCTCGCGGTAGCGCCGCTCGGCCTGCGTGGCGCGCGTGACGTCGGCAAGGATCCCAACGCAGCCACCGATCTCGCCCGACTCGTTGCGCAAGGGCGCGGCGGAGGCGATGAGGTGCTTGATCTCACCATCCGCGAAGACGATGTCCTCCTCGAAACCGTGCACGGATTCGCCGGTGCGCGCCACCCTTTGCATGGGCAAATCCTCGGAGGCGAGCTCATCGCCCGCATGGAAAATGCGAAACGCCAGCGCGTCGGCATCGGGGCCGGACATGGACGGATTGACGTGCTCGGGTAGGCGCAGGATCTCGGCACCGGCTCGGTTCATCTCCATATCGCGGCAATCCCTGTCTCGTCCGAGATAGATCCCCACTGGAGCAGCCTCGAAGACCGCGCGCAGTTCGGCCGCCCGCACCCGGTTCTCGGCATTGAGACGCTCGATGATCTCCTCGCTACGGCGTCGGTCGCTGATGTCGATGACCAGCACAAAGAAACCGGTGACGCGCCCGTCCACCTGTCGATCCGGGATGTACTGCACCTGACAGTAACGGGTGCCGCCTCCCTGGAAAGGAAGCCAGGCGTCGAAGACGCACCCCTCGCCCGCCAGAGCCCGCTCCATGCGAGGGCGAGCCCGCGCGAAGGACTGCTCCCCGATGATCTCGACGACCGGCTTGCCGAGAATGTCCGCCCGATCGAGACCGAACCAGCGCTCGTAGGCGGCATTGTTGAAGCGGTAGCACAGCGATGCATCGACGCGCGAGATCAGCGCCGGCAGCGCATCGGTGACGCGACGCAGGGTGCGTTCGCTGTCGGCGAGCGCCAGCTCGGCGTGCTTGCGCGCCGTCATCTCGGCAAAGGTCACGACGACGCCATTGATCGGCGTGGTCTTGGAACAATAGGGCAGTATGCGGCGCAGATACCAGTGGCCCTGGTCGCTGAGGACCTCGCGCGATTCGACCGACATGCCCGCCAGCACCAGGGCTGCGTCATCGAGCAGATCCGGATCCTCGAAGCACCAGGCGAGATCCTTCAGCGAGCGACCGACATCGGTCGGGATGAGCCGCAGCAAAGCGTCGGTCGCCGGGGTCCAGCGACGGATGTGCAAGCGCGGATCGAGAAACAGCGTAGGCACCTCGCTGCTTTCCAGGAGGTTGTTGAGATCGTCGTTGATCTCTTCCAGCTCACGGAGCTTCTCCGTGAGCTGGGCGTTCATGGCGATCAACTCTTCGTTGAGCACTGGAGGCTCTCTCATCGCGGTTTCCAATCCTTCATTGGCGGAGCGCAGCTCCTCGTTGTAAACCTGCGGATCTTCGGCGATGACGCCATATATTTAGATGGCCGCGCATTGCGGTGCGGTGAGCGATGATCGGTAACAGCATGTCCAGTGGTGAAGGGCGGTCGAGCATGGCATGACGCCACGGTGATCGCGGGTGTCGTGCACACGGCCTCGAATCATCGTGCCGCATGCCAGGCGACGCCCGCTCAGTCGTCATCCATCGGAGAAACCGGACCGACGGCCCTGCCCGACGCGATCTTATACCCTGATCGATCGCCGGAGATAGCGGCTTAGGCACCGCCGTGGCTGTTGAGTGCAAGGGGAGGCGTCTGGACGAGTATCAGGCGGATCTCGCTCGACGTTTCGGAGTCGTCGAACGGACATCGACGGTGCGTGGAGAGGAGCGAGCGGACAGCGACATCCTTGCGTACTGCGATGGCCCCTACAGCTCGCAGCACGACTTCGGTGTGCAGGGGCGTGGCCGTCCTGGAGGGGAACCAGGGCGGACGCCTAGCAGAAGAACGTGGTCTGTCCCGATCCAGCCCCGGTGCAACGATCCATTACACCCCTTCTTTTGCCCGAGAAATTGCAGCCTCGATGGCTGCCTTGGCTTGAGGACTATTTTTCCAGCATGTTGTTCGCAGCATTGAAGCGACCATTTCCGCGATGTCATCCGCCTGATACGTCGCCAAATCGAAAAGCGTATCTATGCCGATCTCCTCAAATCGTTTCACGACGGTAGGGCCGACTCCCTTGACCGAGAGGAGCGCGTCTCTTTCCAGACTCGAAAATGCCACACAACCTCCTTCACAACACATATAGGCGGTTTTCTTATTCCATGTATCATTCAGTTCACGGGCTCAGGTACCAAGTAATCTATACTTA
>NZ_JBHUHX010000001.1:0-181100 GCF_042682685.1 Thiorhodococcus fuscus | reverse complement strand
GGGTTTGGCTCGCCGAAGCGCGAATCCTGGCTCGGCGGTTAACGACATGATTTTGTAAACACCCTCTAAGCGAGCGTGTTCGAAATCGCCGTGCGCTTCGAGATCGGCGTCGCGTCCCCCTCGCCCTCCCTCTCACCCACGATACGCGCGCCACGGAGCGCATTCACCAGCACCGCCAGGGTCGTACCGTTGTGCAGGAGCGCGCTGGCGGCGGGTGAGAGCCGCCCCATCATGGCGCCGGCCATGATGGCGGTATTGATGCCGACGGTGGCGTTGAAGTTGGTGCGGATGACGCTCAGGGTTCCGAGGGCGATCTCACGGGCATCGGCGAGCGCGAGCAGCCGGTCGTCAGTCAGCACGATATCGGCGCTTGCACGGGCAAGGTCCGCGCCGCCTGACATGGCAATGCCGATGTCTGCAGCAACCAGCGCGGGGCCGTCGTTGATGCCATCGCCCACGAAGCCGACCCGCCGGCCTTCGCGTTGCAGCGCCTTGACGAGCTCAGCCTTTTCCTCGGGCCGAACCTCGGCGTGGACGTCATCAAGCCGAAGCGCTCGCCCGAGGGATTCCGCCTTTTCGCGACGGTCGCCGGAGATCATGACCAGCCGGTCGATACCGAGCGTGCGCAGCCTGGAGAGCGCGGCTGCCGCATCGGCGCGCAGGGTGTCGCGCAGGGCAATCAGCCCTATGGGGCCACGCTCGTTCGCGATATAGAGCAAGATCTTGCCGTCGTTGATGAGCGAGGCGAGGCGTGACGCATGGGCGCTGAAGTGAATGCCCTCGTGCTCTTCGATGTAGTGTCGACTGCCGACGATGATCCGCCCGCCTTGGATCTCGGCCGAGAGACCATGCGCGACCAGGTAGTCCACCTCGCCATGGGAGATATGCTGCAAGTCGCGCTCGCGCGCAGCCTCCACCACAGCCTGAGACAACGGGTGACTGGCATGCTCCTCGACCGAGGCGACGAGCGCGAGCAGGGCCTCCTCGGAGTAGTCGCAACTGCGGTCCAGGACCACCACGTCGGTGACCTCAAGCGCGCTATAGGTCAGGGTTCCCGTCTTGTCGAAGACCAGGGTATCGATCTCGGCCAGACGCTCCATCGCCTCGCCGCCCTTGATGAGGATGCCGCGTCTGGCCGCCTCGTAGAGACCGGACTTGAACGCGACTGGCGTGCCGAGCTTGAGCGCGCAGGAATAGTCGACCAAGAAGACCGACTGCACGCGCGTCAGATCGCGCGTCAACGCATAGACCGCTCCGGCGGCACCAAGCGTGAGATAGACGCGATTGTCCGCCAGGACATCCGCAAGGCGCTGCGTCTCCGAGGTTTGCTCGAGCGAGCTGCGGATGAAGCGCGAAATGCGTGCGGCCGTAGTGTCCTCGCCCACTCGGATGGCTTTGATGCGGAGACGACCCTCGATCAGCACCGAGCCGGCAACGACACGTTTGGGCGCCTCGCACGCAACGGGCACGTCCTCGCCGGTCACGGCGGCCTGGTTGACCAGGGCGACCCCGGCGACAACCTGGCCGTCGACCGAGATGGTTTCACCGACGCCAACGACGATGATCTCGCCCGTTCGGACCTGATCGCTGGCGACCTGGATAAGTTCATCGCCACGCTCGACCCAGGCGGCCATGGGCTGGGGACGCAGTAAGCGCCGGAGCAAGCGATCGGACTGCTGTTGGGTACGAACTTCAAAATACTCGCCGAGCGTGAGCAGGAAATCCGTGACGTTCGCGGTGTAAAGCTTACCCCGGCTCGCCGAGAGGCCGACGGCCAGGGCATCCAGAACTTCGATCTTGACCCCTTGATTGATAAGGGTATCGGCCCCCTTGAGAAGCTTGGCGCCAATGTTCAAGAAGGTGACGACACGCTGAGCCGAACTCGGCAGCAGAGGCAACAGCACCAGGGTCAGCACGCTTCTCACTAGCGGTGTGATGGCAGGATCATCCGGCTCGGGGGTGAGATCGTGCTCCGTGGTGCTCCGAGGCCGGAAGGCGGTCAGCCGATCCAAAACCCGCTCGCGCGAAATCTGCTGCGGATCGAACTGAATAACGAGGGTGCACGCGCGAACGTTGACACGCGCCTCCTCCACGCCGTCCAACATCTCCAGCCAGGAACGCAGGGTTTCGGTTAGACCGCCGCAAACGGTCGGCTGGACACGCACCCGCATCCGCCCGGGCAACTCGTGGAGGATACGATAAGGCATTGACGACATACTCGATTCCACGGTCAGCGGCCAAGGCTGCCGAATCAAAGGCGGCGAAACGAGGCTCGACGGGCGTGACGTGGTCGCGCCACGTCGAAGCCCGCAGAACCATCGATTCAGACTGGAAAGGGGGTGCTGCGCGCTCGCGGCTCAGCTGTCTTTTTTCTGACTCGCATGATGCAGCTCGGCAGCCGCGTCACCGAACTTTTCCTTCACTTCCTCGACCCCGCCCTGCAAAAGCGACCAAACCTTAACGGCCCCCTTGATAGCGGTGCGCTGCACCTGCTCGTTGGTCAACAGATAGGTCGCTGCAGCACCGATCAGCATTCCCTTCAGGAACCGATCGTTGGGCAGACCGAGCGCGGAGCGGTTGGGCTGCTGATTGAACGGCTGGGGCTGGCTGGCCGGATAGGCGGTGTGGTAGGGCATTCCAGGCTGAGCCTGACCGGAATAGCCGCCGCCGACCGAACCTCCGGGATATTGGCTTGCCCTTTGGCCCTGCTGATACTCGTTCTGGCTCATACGGAATCTCTCGTGGTTGCTTGAGTTGTGGGTTTGGTTTGAGGGGCCGTCGAAGCGCGTCGACCGAAAAGCCCGCGAAGGAAGAGCACCAGCGCTGCCCCGGTCAGGAAGCCGCCAGCGCCCTCGACAAGGTTTTTCTTCACACCGTGACGGTGAGCCTGCCCCTGCGTAGTGCTACTCATAATCCACCTCGCTGTCGCCAAATCGGCTATGGATGCCATAGACCACGACCGAGCCAATCAGGAACATGAGTCCAAGCCGCATCGCCCCCTGCTCGGCCACACTGGAGGCGATGGCGCCAGCCGCCAGGGTCGCCAATCCGGTCGTCACGGCCGCCTTCCCGGTCTCCGCCAGAGCGGCATTCGGTGTCTGCTCACCCGCTTGAAATCGGCGGAACTGCTGTGCCGCAGCCGCACTGCCACCCACGACGGCCCCCATGGTCGCCAAGCGCATCATGGCCGAACAATCCGGCCCAGCGGCCTGTTGCGGTTGAGCCGGATAGCTGGGGTGGTATGGGATCAATTGAGGTTGCGCTGCATAGGAATCGCTCATGTCTCGGGCTCCGAATCACCCGCCCCGCTTCCCTTCGACGTACCCGCACGCCCGAACAGACCCTGAATCGAGCCACTGCTCAACACCAGCGCGGCCGCCGCACCGACCAACGCCCCCTTCCAAAAATCGGGATCTTCGAAATTCAGCATTTTAGAAAGCGTGGAGAGCCCGTTACCACCGTTAGCGACCTCGCTCATGAGGTCGCTCATGCCCGGTCCAGGGCCCGCCGCAGCCCCTGCACCGGCGCCATAACCCGGCGGCGGTCCGGACTGAAAGGCCTCTGGCGGATAGGAGGGCGGCTGTGCCCAATAAGGCACCTGCCCCGGAGGCATGCCAGGCACAAAATGCGGTGGATAGGCGTGTGAGGCATAGTAGGGAGCGGCCCAAGGTCCAAATTCCGGAGGCGGGGGGGGCGTGTATCCATAGCCGTAAGCCGCCCCCCCTTGAGCGAAAGCAGGATGGGGCGATTGGTACCCGTTCAGTCCGCCGGGGTGACCACCCCGAGCATCATCATGACCCTGACCCTGAGCAGCGGATGAGGCGCGTCCCATGCCGTCAGCTGAGGAAGAGGCCCGCTCGCTGTAACCGCCAACCTCGCCCTCGTGTCGTGGTGCCGCGTACCTGGCATCGCGCGGTCCCTGAGGGGCAGGTCCGTAACCGGTATCTGGCTCGCTTCCTGGATGCTCACTCATTCGCAAATATCTCCAATACAGATCAAATTGTTGGATGGTTTTCACACAGAGGACTTCCAGGAAGACCTCTTGTGGGTGTGACTGAAGCGTTCATTTTGGGCGATGGACCTTGCTGGCTTGACCATTGCCCTTGACCGCCCGTCATCGCTTTGCAGCCACGGCGCTTCTGCCGCAAGCCATCAAACTGCGACTGCGAGCGTAACACGAATCGGAATGATTGGCGGTCATGCGGACGATCCAGAGGGGGGCGCTCTTCGGTCAGCGCCAAGGCTTGCCGCCGCGACACCTAGGCTTTGGCTTCTGTTGGGAGGCTGAACGACGATGGGGATGTCGGAATCCAGACTCCGAACGCGCCCGGCACCTAGCTCGGGTCCGGCGGTTCTCCGCTACAAGAAGGCACCAACCAATTTGAATGCCGAGCGCTCGACGGCTTTATTGATGAAGGCCCCAACGAGAGCTTTCCCAAACATGGCGCCGGCCTTGCCGACGACCGCCGGACTCACCACATCGCGCTCCTGAGCGGGACAGTCCAGACCCTTCATCGCAGCCAGCAACTCCAGGTGCGTGAGCTGCTCCGGGCTGTAGTGGACGGTAATGCTTCCGGCATGGGTGTTAAGCCGAACCTGACGGACGCCTTCAAGACTGAGCAACAGCATCTGCACCGCGCGTGCCTCTGAGGGCTGACAGCGAAAAGCAGCGGAGCGAACACGCAAACGTCCCGGAACGTGATGAATCGAGTGGCTCATGGCATTTTCTCGTGGTCGTGAAGCGAAAAAAACAATGCGACTGTTTCTCATTATATTTTTCGCCGAGCAGCAAATGCAACCAATTCTTATTTTCCATCATTCGCCACCGATCGGCCTGCGAAGAGAGAGGGGGCAAGCTTTCAGAGAACGATTAGCATTAGCGACAACACTGAAAGTCACGTATCTTTAACGTCCAGATCCCCCTAACGAGTTGTCTGAAGAGGCGAGGCAATGCTGTACTTACTAGGACAGTCCAGAGACACGCGCTTGTTTACTGTCTGTCATCAGGTTTCCGGAAGAACCCGTCTGCGCGTGCCTGCCGTGATGCAGGATCCCAGTCTGGCGACGCGGGCCGCCGCAGCTCTGCGCGAGTTGGAGGGGGTCTATGAGGTGCGCGCTAACGCCGCCTGCGCGAGCCTCGTCTTGCGGCATGAGGCATCCGCACCCTCGGCCACACGACTCGCACAAGCATTGCAGCCGGTGCTCAACCCGTCGCAACCCGAGGTCCGAAGCGACTCAGGTCTATCAAAGCGACCGCCAACCGTGAAGTCAGCACGGCGCTCGACCAGTACCGCCTCGCAGCGCAAGACGACACCCTGTGCAATTTGCCAACTGAAGCTTAAGGCCGTTCGCTGGCTCTTGGTGGATGTATGGAACTGCTGGCGCAAGTCTTGGACGCAACGCCTGCGCGACCGGACGGCCACGATCGTCGCGATGCGCAGCTCTTGAGTTCGGGCCCCGCCCGACCCGATCGAACTGTTGGTCTATATCCGCCGCCAGAACCAGATGGCTTTGCCCGCCTTTTCCACAAAACGGCGGAGCGGCCGAAGCCCCTGACTCAGCGTTGACGAGACGCACGGACTCTTAGCTCCGCAACCGACCCTCGATCGCTCCCCCTACCGACACCCGGATTCAACCGCACCTTTCGGCGCGCGATTGACCTCGCAAGTATTACGCATTAACTTTGCGTGTGATGTTGTCATTGCGAGACAGTCGTGGCTTTACAGCCAAGATGCTTTCCGATATAAACAATAACAATTATCGTTACTAATAATTACGAAACTTGACATCTGGTTTCGGGGCATCAGGGGCATCGTTCGATCATGTCGGCCCTACCCCATCCATTAGGTTGACAGAGGGCGAACCTCGACTACCAGCATGAGACCCATCGCCACTTATAACCGTTCGGCGTCCATCGCGGACTGCTGTTGCCCGATCTATTCGCGTCTTTTATACAACAATATCCCAAACCAATCTCGTGACAGCACCAAGCATCACGAGATCATCTGACACCAATCCTACGCATGCAGGAGTACGACACCATGAAAATGCTGATGCTACCAACGGCTATTGCGCTCGCGCTCGCCAGCCAGAGCCCGGCCCATGCCGAAAGCGTCGAAACCCGGCTGGAACGGCTGGAGACCCAGAACAGCGCCTTGGAGGCACAGCTCAAGCGTCAGGAGGCGCGGATCGCCGAGCAGCAGGCCCAGTTGCAGGGCGCCCCTGGACGCGTAAAGGCGATCGAGGAAGACATGGAGGACAAGCGTCTCGCAGCCGACCAGGGCCAGAGCGGCGCGAGCACCTGGTTCCGCAACATCGAGATCGCCGGTCTGATCGAGGTCGAGGGCGCCTATCTGTCGCCCTACGAGGGCAGCAACGAGAGCGATTTCACCCTCGCGACCGTCGAGCTCGGCATCAGCTCTCAGGTCAACGACTGGGTAGAGGCCGGCATCTCCTTTCTCTACGAAGAGGACGAAACCGACCTCGAGGTCGACACCGGCTACATCACCATTGCCAATGCCGACGTGACGCCTCTCTTCCTGACCGCCGGTCAGATCTACGTCCCCTTTGGTGCCTACGAGACCAACCTGGTCTCGGATCCGCTCACACTGGAGATCGGCGAAACGCGCGAAAGCGCGCTCCAAATCGGCTTCGCGCACGGCGATTTCTCCGGAAGCGCCTATGCCTTTAATGGCGACAACAAGGTCAAGGGAAAGAACCAGATCGACAGCTGGGGCGCAAATCTCACCTACGCACATGAGGAGGCAGATCGGGCCTGGGCATTCGGCGTCGGCTACATCAACGACCTGGGCGATTCGGATACCCTGCAGGACAGCATCAACGACAATCGCGTCTCAGCGCTGAATGAAGCCATCGAAGGCGGCATCGACACCAGCGACTACAGCGTCGATCCGACCGAACGCACCGCCGGCTGGACCATCAATGCTGCGGCGAACTTCGGCCCCTTCAACCTCATCGGCGAATACCTCTCCGCCACCGACGAGTACGACCCCATCAGCCTGAGCTTCAAGGACAGGGGCGCCAAGCCCTCGGCCTGGAACGTCGAGGCCGGTTACAGCTTCTCGATCATGGGCCGCGAATCGACCGCCGCCATCGCCTATCAGGGCACGGACGAGGCAGTCGCGCTGGAACTGCCCAAGGAACGCTGGCTGATCGGCTGGTCGGTCGAGGTCTTCGACAACACCGCGCTCTCACTCGAATGGGCGCATGACAAGGATTACTCCGGCAAAGACGGTGGAACTGGCGAGTCAGCCAACAGCGTCGTCGCGCAGCTCGCGGTCGAGTTCTAACGCCTCCCGCTGGGCGTCACCCAGACGGTGACGCCCCGCTCCCCGCTCCCCGCTCCCCGCTCCCCGCTCCCCGCTCCCCGCTCCCCGCTACCGCTGATTGTGAACGAGAATGTTATGTCATAACATTCACCGAACCCAAAGACCTCATCATCCATTTTCAGCGCGGCCGATCCGAGTGTCGCGCTCCGCCAAGGTCAAACAGATGCGTCAACTCAAACAGCTGATTCTGCTTTTCATTCTGGGCCTGCCGCTCGCGGTCGCTGCCGAACCGCTGCGGGTGTTTGTCAGCGTCCTGCCCGAACAGACCTTCGTCGAGCGCATCGGCGGCGCACATGTCCAGGTCGAATCGCTGGTGAAACCTGGCGACAATCCGCACACCTTCGAACCGACGCCGAGCCAGATATCCCGACTGGCCGATGCCGACCTCTATCTACGCATCGGAATGCCGTTCGAAGCCGCCTGGGTCGAGCGCATTCGCGGGGTCAATCCCGATATCCGCATCCTGGATCTGAGCGCCAACATCAAACGGCGCCCCCTGGAGGCGCACGATCACGACGATGACACCCATCATGACCATGCCGAAGAGCACGAGCACGAGCACGAAGCATCCGAGCCCGATCCGCACATCTGGACGAGCCCAATTCTGGTCGAGCGCATGGGACAGGAGATCGCTGCGGTCCTGAGCGAGATGGATCCGAGCCATGCTGCGAACTACGCAGCCAATCTCGCTGCATTCGAAGCAGATCTGGACGCGCTCGACCGCGATATCCGCGAAATTCTGAAGCCCATTTCGCAGCGCCGCTTCATGGTCTTCCACCCTGCCTGGGGCTATTTCGCCGATGCCTATGGACTCACCCAAATTCCGATCGAGCATGAAGGCAAGGAGCCCGGCCCCCGAAGCCTGGCCGCACTGATCGACCAGGCACGACACGCGGAAACTCGGGTCATCTTCGTCCAGCCTCAGTTCAGTCGCCGTGCGGCCGAGCAGGTCGCCAACGCCATCGGCGGGCGCGTCGAGTCGATCGACAACCTGGCCCCCGACTATTTCGCCAACTTGAGGCACGTCGCCCAGGTCATCGCCGACGCCCAGCGATAGACGTAAACAGACGCCATGAACCTCAAGCGTGCATGCGTCGGTGTCGACATCGGCACATCCGGTTGCAGGGCGGTGGCGATCGACGACCAGGGTAACGAGATCGCCCAAGCCAGCGCTGCCATGCCGGAGCCGCAGCGTCCTCGACCTGGCGCGGTCGAACAGGACCCCGAATGCTGGTGGCGGGCCGTCTGCGAGGTGCTGCGAACGCTCGCCGACCAGATGAAGGACCACAGGCCAGCGGCCATCGGTCTGGACGCCACCTCGGGCACCCTACTCCTCGCGAACAGCTGCGGGCAGCCGCTCGGACCGGCGCTCATGTACGACGACCGTAGCGCGATCGAGGCCGCCGAGCGAATCGCCGAATTCGCGCCAGCCGACTCGCCGGCCAGAGGTATTGGATCCAGCCTCACCAAGGTCCTGGCACTCGTCGAGCGAACCGAACCGACCTCGGATGCGCTCGCGCTCCATCAGGCGGACTGGATCATCGGCCGACTCACCGGCCGCCATGGCCTCAGCGACTGGAACAATGCGCTGAAACTGGGATACGAAACAGAGCGTCTGCTCTGGCCTGGATGGGTCAAGGCATGCATCCCGAACGGCATCCGGTTACCCCAGGTCCTGGCGCCCGGAAGCCTCATCGGCACCCTGGATCCCGCCATCGCCAAGGAGATCGGCTTCCCGGCAACCACCCTGATCCTCGCCGGCACCACGGACAGTACGGCGGCCGTCATCGCGGCCGGAGCAGCGTCCCCGGGTGACGCCGTGACCTCGCTCGGCAGCACGCTCGTGATCAAGATCCTCTCCGAGCGCCCGGTGACCGCCAGCCGCTATGGGGTCTACAGCCACCGCTTCGGCGATCATTGGCTGGTCGGCGGCGCCTCGAACAGCGGCGGACGGGTGTTGCGCCAGTTCTTCAGCGACACCGAGATCGCCGCGCTCAGCCAGAGGATCGATCCGGCGACGGACTCGGGTCTCGACTTCTATCCGCTCCCCGGCCCGGGCGAGCGCTTCCCGCACCAGGATCCCGATCTGCGCCCGCGACTGGATCCGCGTCCCGCCGACCCCGTCCGGTTTCTTCAAGGGCTCCTTGAAGGCGTCGCCGCGATCGAGGTCGAGGGATACGCGCGTCTGGCCGAACTGGGCGCCCCCGCGCCCACCCGTGTCCTCAGCGTTGGCGGCGGTGCGCGGAATCCCGTTTGGACACATCTGCGAGCACGACGTCTGGGCATCCCGGTCATCCAGGCCGAACGGCAGGAAGCCGCACTCGGAGCGGCACAGCTCGCGCTCGACTCGATGACCAAGCCGGAACTGGTCAGCCATTCGGATCCCACCTAGAATCGCCCGACCAGCAGTCAATCAGGAGATGAAGGCGTGGCGGTTTCTTTCAATCTGGACCTGGAGCATGTGCGGATCGGAGTCATCGGTCTGGGTTACGTGGGACTCCCGCTCGCCGTCGAATTCGGCAAGGGCTATCCGACGACAGGCTTCGACATCAGCCAAGCCCGCGTGGACGAGCTGCGCGCCGGGCGGGATTCATCGCTGGAGGTGGAGCCGGCCGACCTGGTCGCCGCCACTCAACTCAGCTACAGCCTGAATGCGCAAGACCTGGCGGACTGCAACTGCTACATCGTCACCGTCCCCACCCCCATCAACGAGCACAAGCAGCCCGACCTCACCCCGCTCGAATCGGCCAGCCGCACGCTCGGCGGCATCCTGTCCGCAGGCGATGTCGTGATCTTCGAATCGACCGTCTATCCAGGTGCGACCGAAGAGGTCTGCGTCCCCATCATCGAGTCGGTCTCGGGACTGGTCTACAACCAGGATTTCTTCGCCGGCTACAGCCCGGAGCGCATCAACCCTGGCGACCGCGCGCATCGTCTGCCGACCATCAAGAAGGTCACCTCCGGCTCGACTCCCGAGGTCGCGCGTTTCGTCGACGCGCTCTATGCCTCCATCATCACCGCCGGCACCCATCTGGCGAGCAGCATCCGCGTCGCCGAGGCGGCCAAGGTGATCGAGAACACCCAGCGAGACCTCAACATCGCGCTCATCAACGAGCTGGCGCTCATCTTCAACCGCTTGGGCATCGACACCCAAGAGGTGCTGGAGGCGGCCGGAACCAAGTGGAACTTCCTGCCCTTCCGCCCGGGTCTGGTCGGCGGACACTGCATCGGTGTCGATCCCTACTATCTGACCCACAAGGCGCAGCAGATCGGCTACAACCCCGAGATCATTCTCGCCGGGCGACGTCTGAACGACGGCATGGGCGCCTATGTCGCCGGACAGGTCAT
The DNA here is from genome assembly GCF_042682685.1 of Thiorhodococcus fuscus. Lineage (NCBI taxonomy): Bacteria > Pseudomonadati > Pseudomonadota > Gammaproteobacteria > Chromatiales > Chromatiaceae > Thiorhodococcus > Thiorhodococcus fuscus. Next base: position 170,403 of record NZ_JBHUHX010000001.1, on the reverse strand, counting down.
CAAACTCATGACGCGCCGTGGCCGGCTCGGACCTGACTCCCGCATCCTGGTGCTGGGACTGACCTTCAAGGAGAACTGCCCGGATCTGCGCAACACCCGGGTGGTCGACATCATCGCCGAGCTTCAGGACTACGGCATCCGCTGCGACGTCCACGACCCTTGGGCCAACCCGGCCGAGGCCGAGCACGAATACGGCATCCAGCCGATCGCCGAGCCCCAGGAGGCTCGCTACGACGCCATCGTCCTGGCGGTCGCCCACCGCCAGTTCGCCGAGATGGGCGTCGCGCGGATCCGCGCGCTCGGCAAACCGGACGCGATCCTCTACGACGTCAAACAGGTCTTCCCGCGCGATGCGGTGGACGGGCGTCTCTGACCGTTCGTGCAGATCGTTTCGAACCGCGAAGGCGCCAAGAGCGCAAAGAGATCGAGAGCTAGCCAGAGTCATTTGGATCGGTCCAGCGGCTCATACCTTCGTTCACCCTTCGTGACCTTTGCGCCTTTGCGGTTCATCGGCCATATCCTTCGTTATCCAAATCTACGGAGTCTCCATGAAAGTCCTCGTGACCGGCAGCGCCGGTTTCATCGGATCGGCCCTGTCGCTGCGTCTCCTGGAACGGGGCGATGAGGTCATCGGGGTCGACAACCTCAACGACTACTATGACGTCAACCTCAAGCTGGCACGGCTCGCCCGCACCCAGGATCATCCGAATTTCACGGACGTCCGGCTCGACATCGAGGACGACCAGGCACTGAGCGAACTCTTCTCGGCCGAGAAACCGGACCGCGTGGTCAACCTGGCGGCCCAGGCCGGGGTGCGCTATTCGATCGAGAATCCTATGGCCTACGTCCGCACCAACCTGGTCGGATTCGCCAACATCCTGGAGGCCTGCCGCCACAACGGCGTCGAGCACCTGGTCTACGCCTCCAGCAGCTCGGTCTACGGCGCCAACACCGAGATGCCCTTCTCGGTACACCACAACGTCGACCACCCCTTGAGCCTCTATGCCGCGAGCAAGAAAGCCAACGAGCTGATGGCGCACACCTACAGCCACCTCTATCGGCTGCCGACCACCGGACTGCGCTTCTTCACCGTCTACGGCCCCTGGGGCCGCCCCGACATGGCGCTATTCAAGTTCACCCGCGCCATCCTCGCCGGCGAGCCCATCCAGGTCTTCAACTACGGCAAGCACCGACGCGACTTCACCTATATCGACGACATCGTCGAGGGCGTCATCCGAGTACTGGACCGAGTCCCCCAGGGCAACCCGGACTGGTCGGGCGCAGCGCCCGATCCGGCGACCAGCCAAGCGCCCTATCGGGTCTACAACATCGGCAACAACGCGCCGGTCGAGCTGATGGAATACATCCGGGTGCTGGAACAGAGTCTGGGCCGCAAAGCCGAGATGGAGATGCTGCCGCTGCAGCCGGGCGACGTCCCGGACACCTTCGCCGACGTCCAGGATCTGGTGCGCGACGTCGACTACCAGCCGAGCACCCAGGTCGCGGTCGGCGTCGCGCGGTTCGTCGATTGGTATCGAGACTTCTACCAGGTCTGATCGTCTGCGGATCGATTTCCGACCCGAGAATGCTTCGGGTTTCGCAACGCTCCACCCGGGCTACGGCAGGGCGCGCCTAGCCCGGATGAAGCGACAGCGGAATCCGGTAACGACGGAACCGGCGACCGGAAAGCCATGCCCGAACGGCGTTCTCAGAAAGGCGCATCCTGGCGGGTCGGCGCCGGACCTGGCTCGGCCGAACTGGATTCGGTCGGACTGGCCGCAGCCAAACTGGTCGCGGACAGGACGAACAGTTCGTCGAAGCGGGCGATCAACTGGCGCAGCTGTAGGGCCAGGATGGCGAACTCGGCATCCAGACGCATCGCCGGGTCCATATCATCATCGTCGAGCTCCTCCAGCAGCGAATCGCCGACCCGCAGACGCTTGAGCGACAGATCCTCGGCCAGGGTGAAGCTCAGACGCTCATCCCATTCGAGGGCCAGCTTGGTCGCCCGCTTGCCGGCGCGCAGATGGTTCAGGATCTCGTCACTCGCCAGATCCTGCTTGCTGCAGCGGATCACCCCGGCATTGTCTTCCGCATCGCGCAGCTCGCAGGCATCGCCCGGGACGAAGTCGTTGGGCGCAGAGTCTTCCAGCAGCCAGCTCGACATGATGGCGGTCGGGGTTTTGCTCGGGGCGGGAAGTTTCGCGGGGAGCGACTCCAGGGTCTCGCGCAGCAATGACACGATGTCCTCGGCCTGTTTCTCGCTCGCGGCGTCGACCACCAGCCAACCGGCCTCGGTGTCCACATAGAGCTGAGTGCGGCGCGAACGGGTGAAGGCCCGTGGCAGCATCTCGTTGATGATCTGCTCGCGCAAACGGCGCCGCTCGGCACGACCGATATCGCGTGCCTCGCCGGACTCCAGCTCGGCGACGCGCTCGTCCAGGGCCTCGGCCACCGCTGCGGACGGCAGCAACCGCTCCTGCTTGCGCGCACACATCAGAAAACAGCCGCCAACCGCATGCACCAACGCGGAGGTTTCCTCGCCAAGCGGCGCGGCCCAACCCATCGTCGCTGTCTCGATTGGACCGCAGGGGCGGAAGCGCCGGGTCGCCAGACGTTCCTCCAGTTCGGCGGCGTCCAGGCCGAAGGAGGTATCCAGACGAAAGAATCGAGCGTTCTTGAACATGGTCAGCCCTGTCGAAAAAGGGCCGGAGTATGCCCGACTCGGTGCGAACTGCAAGGGGTAGTCGATCGAGCGCCCGATCAATGTCACCCGAAACTCAGCGATCCAGCATCCGACGCAGCTCGGTCTCCAGACATTCGACCATGTCCGCCAGCTCCGCCGCCTCCGCGAAGGCGGCCTCCCGCCCCGCCTTGGCGGATCGCTCGGTCAAGGTGGCCTGCTTGACGACCCGAGGAGCCTCCAGATTGGCCACCGTACCCTTGATGGAATGGGCGACGAAATCGACCTCGCCGAGATTTCCCGAGGCGATTGCCGCGCGCAAGCGTCCGGGCGACTCGACAGTGACGCTCAGGGAGACGCGAATCAGCTTCTCGACGAAGCCAGGGCGACCTTCGAACCGGCGCGTCAACCTATCCCAGTCGACAAAGGGAAGCTCGGAGTCCAACGCGCGCCCAGTATCAGCATCCGAATCCGGCATGCCGGAATCCTCTTGTTCGATCGCAATATCCGGCTGAATCGGTGCGACATGGCTCAAAATAGCGGCCACAAGCGCGTCCGGCTCGATTGGCTTGGAGACATGATCCACCATACCGGCGCTCATGCACTTGGCACGTTCCTCGGGCAAGGCGTGAGCGGTCAGGGCGATCACCGGCAGGCCGGGGGCCACCTCGTGGAGCTGACGGGTCGCCTCGTAGCCGTCCATCTCAGGCATCTGCACATCCATCAGCACCAGATCGAATCCCTGAGGTCCAGCCTCTCTCACGGCGTCCACCGCCAGGCGACCATTCTCGACCAATCGACACAGAGCCCCCTCGTGCTCCAAAAGATCCTCCAGGATCACCCTGTTCAGCCCCACGTCCTCGGCCGCGAGCACATGAATTCCGGCGAGCCTGCGCCCGGCCATCTCCGACTCGAACTCAGCCCGATCTTGAACGGGCTCGGCGACCGGCAACGACAGGCTCAATGTAAAGCGGCTCCCCTGACCCGGAGCACTCTCCACCAGGATCTCGCCCCCCATGAGCCGCGCCAGGTTGCGACTGATCGCCAGCCCCAGCCCGGTGCCGCCGAATCGGCGGGTAGTCGAGCCATCCGCCTGCTCGAACGGCGTGAAGAGACGCGCAATCTGTTCATCACGCATTCCGACCCCCGTGTCCGTCACGCTGAATCGAATGCAGGGACCGGCCACCTCGACGCTCAGACACACCTCGCCCCGCTCGGTGAATTTGACGGCATTGGAGAGCAGATTGACGAGAATCTGCCGCAGCCGCTGGGCGTCGCCCATAACCCAGTCGGGCAGATCGGGCGAGCACTCGATGCGATAGCCCAACCCCTTGTCGCGCGCCACACCGACTTGCAGATCGGCGACCCTGGAGATCAGATCGGCCAGCCGAAAGGCGTGGGACTCGAGCACGAAACGCCCTGCCTCGATCTTGGAATAGTCAAGAATGTCGTTGATGACGCCGAGCAGATGCTCGCCGGCAACCAGGATACGCTCGAAGTTCGAGCACACCTTGAGGCCAACGCTATCGCGCGCCCCGATTCGGGCCAACCCCAGAACCGCGTTGAGCGGGGTTCTGATCTCATGGCTCATGTTGGCGAGGAAGGCACTCTTGATCCGCGCTAGGCGCTCGGCCTCGTTGCGCGCGGCAGCCAGTTCGGAGGTGCGGACCTCGACCAGCTCCTCCAAATGCAACCGATACTGCTCCAGTTCCTCGACCAAACGCTTCTGGTCCGTCACATCCATGTTGATGCCGAACAGCCGCGACCGACCCGAGGCGTCTCGCACCAGATGCCCCTTGGTGACGATCCAGCGCACCTCGCCATGCTCGCGGAAGATACGGAACTCATCCTCGAAGGCCGGATAGCCTTCCGGATTCGCTAGCCAGCCCGAACGCAAACGCTCGAAATCCTCGGGATGCAGACAGGCGCCCCAGTCGTCGATCTTGGAGAAACTATCCGGTGGCAAACCATAGAGCCTGTGGCATTCGGGCGAGCAATAGAGCCGATCCTCAGCCGGATCCCACTCCCAGATCCCAACATGCGCCCCCTCCTGCGCCAACAGCAGACGCTGCTCGCTCTCGCGCAGCGAAACGAAGGCGGTCTCGGCCCGCTCGCGGGCGGCGATGGCCTCCTCCATCAAGCTGAGCGCGGCAATCTGGGCGCGGCGCTGCTCCTCAAGCGCCGCCGTTTGCTGCTCGAACAAGGCGCGGTCGGCCCTCTTGCGCTCGCTGATATCGCGGATGAACGCGAAGAGCCGGCCACCGAACGCCGGACTGAAGGAGACGCTGATCTCCACCGGCCAAACCGCTCCACCCTTGGTCCGGTGGCGGGACTCGAAGAGATCGTGACCAGAACGCTTGATGCGCGCGATATGCGTTGCGACATGCTCGGGCGCCTCCATCGCCTCAAGGTCGGCGACCCGCATCCCGAGCAACTCTTCGCGCCCATAACCGGACCGCTTCAGATAGGCATCGTTCGTCGCCAGGATGCGCCCCTCGGAATCGAGCATCCAAAAGCCGTCGATCGACGTCGCGATCATGGCCTCGTAATGCAGGGTCTTCTCGGCCAGGGCGCGTTCGGCCTGCTTGCGGGAAGTGACGTCCTGCAAGGTGCCGCGCAGGGACTCGATCTCGCCCGAGTCATTGCGCAACGCCTCGCCGCGCACCGTGATCCACCGATGTCCGCCGTCGCGACGCAGGATGCGCAGATCGCATTCGTATGCGATCCCATCCGAGCGCGCGCGGTTCAGCGCCTCGGTAAAAACGGGCCAGCTCTCGGGATCGAAGAGATGTTGGAGCTCGGTCAGTCCGGGTGCTGGGGAGGCCGGATCGAGCCCGAAGATCTCGTAGATCTCCTCGGACCAGACCGGATGCTCCCGATCCAGACTCCAGTACCAATGCCCCAGCCTGGCCAACCGTTTGGCCTCTCTCAGGTTCGACTCGCTCTCCCTGAGCGCGGCGTCACTCTTCTGGCGCGCCTGCAACCAGAGATGCTGGCGACGCACGGCCAGGATCACGATGCCGATCGTGACCATCAAGGCCAGCACCGCACCGGTCAAGGTCACGACGAAATTACGCTCGATCCGCCCATTGAGCGCAACCAAGCCTTGCTCCACAGCCGCATCGGATTCCTCGGCCCTGCGCTCCAAATCGCCATAAGCAACCCGTAGCGCGACCATGCGCGATGGATCGGAGGACGGATCCCGACGCCAACGATCCAGCAGACGTTCGAACTCGGAGGCGGCACGCTCGAAGGATGCCAAGGCATCGGTCGACGCGCTCCCACGCGCAGCGAGCGCCCGCCCGAATGAGTCGATCGACTGATGCAGCAAGACAATCCCTGCGTCGCGACTGAACGGGGCGCCGGGACTGCCGGACAGGGACACCTGAAGAAAGCCCTTGGCGAGATCGATCCGGGCTTGACGCATCTCGGCGAGACTCTGCGCGACATGCTGCAACGCCACACGATGCTCCCAGTGCTGCCAGAAGAGAAGCACGCAGACCCCGATGGAAAGCAGAACCACGATAGGCACCGATCGACTCAGACCGGCGGCGAATGGTTTCGAATGATTCGACATCATCGGCGCGCAGGAACCTCCGTATTCTGGAAACCGAATCCAAGCAGGAGATGACGATGGGCCTCGCTACCGACAAAAACACGCTGCGCGGCATTCCAGGCCGAAACAAGCGCCCGGTCCTCGACTCTGAAGGCGAAGGCGCCGATGCCATAGGTGTCCCCGAGCACCGGGGCGGGATCTTCGGCGGAGATGAACAGTTGGGTCAGATCCGATCGATGCGCGGTGGCCATCCAGTGCACCGCCGGCGCGGAGAGCATCAGGGCATCCGCAACGCCCGATTCGACGGCAACCCGTCCGGTGAGCGCATCCGGAACCTGGACGAGACGCCCCGGATCGACACCCAGTCGCCGCAACAGCGACTCTTCCACCGAACCCGAGAGAACGGCCAATCGCACGCCGGAATCCTCGGCGATCTGACGAAATGCGTGCAGCCCGCGCGGATTGCCCTTGGAGACCAACAAATCTGGGCCCACCCGAAAGGTTGGGTCGGAGAAGCGTACCCGGCGCGCGCGATCCGGGGTGAAAAAAAGTCCGGCCGCAATCAGATCGATCCGCCCGGCCTCCAACTCCGGGATCAAACTGCCGAATTCCATCTGACGCCATTGGATGCGATGGATACCCAGCGCTTTCACGATCCGCTTCGCCACCTCGGGCGACTCTCCGGTAACCCGCCCGCCCGCGTCGATGAAGGCATAGGGCGGCTCGATAGCGTAGCCGATACGGATGACGCCCGAACTGCGTAGGCGCGACAGCGAATCATCGCGTAGATAGGCGGCGCCGAGAAACGACAGGATAACAGCCGCGATCAGCAGGATCGCGCCCCAGGTCCGTCCGTGCGTGTTCACGCCACGACCTCATGGGTATCGAGCACCTGACCGGCGGCTTCCTGGCCGATGGAGGCCGCTACGCCCGTTGCTCCAGCCAACGCGTCGCGATCAGAGATAACCATCCAATGCGAACCCTCGCGATGCCATCCAGAGACGGCAGGATGTGAATGTCGATCCCTACGTTCTACTCCAATCTATCGTCAAACGGGGCGTCGAACCTACGATGGTCATGCAAGGCGGTCCCGGACGGAAAACCGCTCTCCCGCCTCGATTCGCGGGGCACCGGGAGTTTCGCTAAAATGGCTCCCATCTTTCGCCATTGACCGGCCCCCCGTGAACGATCTCCCCCTACCCGGACTCTTTTTCGCACTCTTCATACTCATCAATCTTTCGGCCTTCTTCTCCGGCTCGGAAACCGCGCTCCTGACCATCAACCGCTACAAGCTGCGGCACATGGCCGACCAGGGACACCGAGGCGCACGCATCGCCCGCCGACTGCTCGAACGCCCCGATCGGCTGATCGGCCTCATTCTGCTGGGAAACAACTTCGTCAACATCATGGCCTCCTCGTTGGCCACGATCATCGCCATCCGTCTCGGCGGCGAGGCGGCGATCGGCATCGCTGCGGGCCTGCTGACGCTCGTCATCCTCATCTTCGCCGAGGTGGCACCGAAGACCTATGCCACGCTCCACCCAGAGCGTCTCGCCTTCCCGGCGGCCTATGTCTACCAGCCGCTGCTCAAGCTGCTCTATCCCATCGTCTGGTCCGTGAACCTCTTCACCAACGGGCTGCTACGCATGGTCGGCATCGTCCCGGAGGGCGCGCCGCCGACGGATCTGAGCCGAGAGGAGCTGCGCACCGTGGTCAGCGAAGCCGGCGCCATGATCCCGGAGCGCAGCCGTTCCATGCTGCTGGCGATCTTGGACCTGGAGCACGCGACCGTGCGCGACATCATGATCCCGCGCAACGAGGTCGAGGGCATCGACATCCAGGACGACGAAGAGGACATCATCAAGACGATCCGCAACGCGGGATATACGCGTCTACCACTCTATGACGGCAGCATAGACAACGTCATCGGCATCTTCCACGCGCGCCACGCACTGCACGCGCTACTGGAAAAGGGCCTGAGCAAGGATCATCTGCGCACTCTGGCTCAGGAACCCTACTACGTTCCGGAGGGAACGCCGCTCTACCAGCAGCTGCTCAACTTCCAGCGTGGACGCCAGCAGATCGGACTGGTCGTGGACGAATATGGGGACTGTCTCGGACTCATCACCCTGACCGACCTCCTGGAGGAGATCGTCGGCGAGTTCACCACCGACCCCTCGGACCACACCGAAGAGATTCACCGCACCGAAGACGGCAGCCTCTTGGTCGACAGCAGCATCAGTCTGCGCGCGCTCAATCGGGCGTTACGCTGGGAGCTGCCGACCACCGGGCCCAAGACGCTCAACGGACTCATCCTGGAATATCTGGAGACCATCCCCGAAACCGGAACCAGCCTCAAGCTGCACGACCATCCGATCGAGATCATCCAGACCTCGGATAACGCGGTGAAGACCGTCAAGATCATCCCGCGCCCCGTCCGCAAGGTAAGGCGCTGAGTTGGGGAGAGAGCCTCCAGCCTCCAGCCTCCAGCCTCCAGCCTCCAGCCTCCAGCGGAGAGTGTGCTGGAGTCGGGTGCGTCACTCCCGGGCAATCTTGAAACCTGTCTGCTCCTTGCGATTCACTCGTCAAGACACGGCGTCCAGTGCCTCGGCCAGGGTCCGCACGGCGGTGATCTCCAAGCCCTCGACGCCCTCCTTGGGCACGTTGCCCTTTGGGACCACGGCCCGGCGGATGCCGTGCTTGACCGCCTCGCGCAGCCGGTCCGGACCGTTCGGCACCGGGCGCACCTCGCCCGAGAGCCCCACCTCGCCAAAGACGGCCAGATCCAGCGGCAGCGGACGATCGCGATAGCTCGACAGCACGGCCATGATGACCGGCAGGTCGGCGGCGGTCTCGGCGATGCGCACACCGCCGACGACGTTGACGAAGACGTCTTGATTGAACATGCCCACCCCGCCATGACGGTGCAGCACGGCCAGCAGCATCGATAGCCGATTCTGATCCAACCCCAGCGCAACCCGGCGCGGATTGGCCAGCGGGCTCTCGTCGACCAGCGCCTGGACCTCGACCAACAAGGGCCGGGTCCCCTCGCGGGTCACCATGACCAGGCTCCCGGAGACCGGCGTGTCGTGACGCGAGAGAAAGATGGCGGATGGATTCTTGACCTCGCGCAGCCCCTGATCGCCCATGGAGAAGACGCCCAGCTCGTTGACCGCGCCGAAACGGTTCTTGATCGAGCGCACGATGCGGAAGGGACCGCCGTGCTCGCCCTCGAAATAGAGCACGGTGTCGACCATGTGCTCCAAGACGCGCGGCCCGGCGAGCGACCCGTCCTTGGTCACGTGCCCGACCAGGAAGACGACGGTCTCCTGCTGCTTGGCGAAGCGCACCAGCTGGGCGGCCGCCTCGCGCACCTGGGAAACCGAGCCCGGCGCGGACTGGAGCCCATCGGTGAAGAGCGTCTGGATCGAGTCCACGACCATAACGCGCGGACGTTCCCGAACCGCCTGCGCCAGGATCTGCTCGACGCAGGTCTCGGCCAGCAGCCGGATGCCGCCGCCCGAGAGCCCGAGCCGACGCGCGCGCAGACCGATCTGCTGCGGCGATTCCTCGCCGCTGACATAGAGGACGGACTGGTCGGTCGCGAGCGCAGCACAGGCCTGGAGCAGGAGGGTCGACTTGCCGATCCCGGGATCGCCGCCGATCAGCACCACCGACCCCGTCACCAGACCACCGCCCAGCACCCGATCCAGCTCACCGATCCCGCTCAGAATGCGCGTGCGTTCCTCTGGGCTGACCTCGGCCAGAACCTCGACCTTCGAGTCGATGACGACACCGGCATAACCACCGCCGCGATCCGTGGGACGACGCCGGATCTCGGCGGCCTCGGCCAGACTGTTCCAGGCACCGCAATCCGGACACTGACCGGCCCACTTGGGCTGACGCGCGCCGCAGGCATTGCAGACATAGGAGGTTCGGGTCTTGGGGGCGGCCATGGTCTTAATTACCTCTGGCCCATCAAGGTGAACCACAAAGACGCAAAAGACACCTCGATGCTTCGATCGGTTCGCGGCAGCACCGACCAGTGATCGCATCCCATCAGCACGGCTGGGGCACCACTTCAAGTTCGATCAGACACTTGAGATTGCCCATCATGCGATCGGAGGTCTCCTGGATCGCGCGTCGGACCATGCCCTCGAATGGTCGCAACGCACCGCTCAGATGCTCCAGCTCGAAGGTGAAGGCGATCTGGGTGCCACAGTCCAAAGGCTCGAAGCGATAGTCGATCAGATAGGAATCCGTGATCCCCTTGAAGGTGATCCGGCGGCCCGCCTCGAAGGTGGTGACGCGAAACTGGCTATCGCTGCGTCGTCCGCGATCGAAGCGGATCTGACGACCGATCCAGCCCACCTGCATTGGCCCCTCGGTCACCGCCTCCAAGGAGCGGACCTCGGGCGACCAGCGCGGATAGTTGTGCAGAAAATCCTCGGCGACGAACTGGAACACCAGCTCCGGTGGACGTGCGACATGGACTTCCGCTTGGCTCGTCAACATGCGTTCTCATTCTCCCAGCAGCTGGCGTTTGGCTGCGTTGATCTTGGCTGCAAGATAATCGGATCCGCCCCGGTCGGGATGCAATCGCTGCATCAACCGCCGATGGGCGGCGCGGATGGTCTCGACCTCGGCGCCCGGCTCGACGCCCAGGATGGATCGGGCCTCGGCGTCCGTCATGCGTCCGTCGCGGCTCGACGAGGCGCCGCCGGCGGATTGCTGCCCGGCACCGGCCGCCCCGTTCGCCCAAGCCCCCAATCCCAGGCCGTTCAACAGCTCGCGCAACCCGGACACCGTGCGCAGCAGATAGACCACACGCATCAGGGCCGGAATGGCTGCGGCCACGGCGGCGAGCAACGGATTCAGATGACCGAAAAGCACAGCGACCACTAGCACTCCGAGGCCGCCCCACACCAACGACTGGCGAAGCAGACGTCTGCGTCGCTCGATCGGCGTGCGACGCCAGGCCTGGAACGCGAAGAACATGGCGGCGACCAGGATGAGCAGAATCAACACACGTGACATGGAGAGAATTCCTGAAAACCGTGACGCAAAGATTTGGACATCGAATCAGGCCGCGTCCTGGAACGCAGCCGAGCACTCGGATGCGTTTCCGCACGGGCGCGCCGGATCATGGCCCGGCGGAGGCCCCATGATCCAGAGACTGGGATGTGCCCGCCGAGTTCGCCTCGAAGAAGGCCCGCACATCCTCGATCTTGCGGGTGCGCGCCATCGGCGGCAAGCTATCGAGAAAGGTGTAGCCGTAGGAGCGCGACAAGAGGCGCGGATCGCAGACCACCAGCACGCCGCGATCCTCCACGCCACGAATGAGACGTCCAGCACCCTGTTTGAGCGCGATCACTGCGCGCGGCAGCTGATAGTCGCGGAACGGATTGCCGCCGCGCTGACGCAACGCGTCGATGCGGGCCGACAGCACCGGATCGCCCGGCGAGGCGAAAGGCAGACGATCGATCAGCACGCAGGACAGGGCCTCGCCGCGCACATCGACCCCCTCCCAAAAGCTGGAGCTGCCGAGAAGCACGGCATTGCCAAGGGTGCGGAAGCGCTCCAGCAGCTCGGCGCGCGGGGCCGTCCCCTGGACCAGGATCGGATAGGGAATGCGCCCTTCCAACCCCTTCGCCGTCTCGCGCAACGCGCGGTGGCTGGTGAAAAGCAGAAAGGCGCGACCACGGCTGTAACCGATGATCTCGCAGGCCAGCTCCAACACCTGGCGATTGTAGTCCGGCTCCGAGGGCTGGGGCAGACCGCGCGGAACGAACCAGAGCGCCTGGCTCGGATAGTCGAATGGACTGTCCCAGCGTGCGGTCTCGGCGTCCTGGATACCCAGCTGATGCGAGAAGTGCTCGAACCCCTTCCCCACCGCCAGAGTCGCCGAGGTAAAGATCCAGGCGCTGTCGTCGCGCCCGACCTGGTCGCGAAAGAGATCCGCGACCTCCAGCGGCGTCTGGTGGAAGCGGAATCCGCGCCCCTGGATCTCGAACCAGCGCACCGCATCCTCGGACTCGGGCGCGGTGAGGATATGGAGTCGTCCGAGCAGATCCTTGGCGCGCGCCTGGCAGGCATCGAGCCCCTTGTCACGGCCGAGCAGCGCCTTGAGCCCATCGGCCAGGGCTGCGAGACGCCGATCCAAGGTCTCCAGCGCCCGCTGGACCGCCGGATTCTCGCCCAGCTCGCGCCAGGGGCCACGCCGCTCGGAGTCGCCCAATTCCAGGCGCGCATCCTGAAGCGCTCGCTTCAGCCGCGCGATCCGCTCGACCAGATCGGGCGCGTCCGATGCGGCACGCTGGGCCTCCAGTTCGGTGTCGCGGATCAGATCCATGAGCTGGCGGCTGCTGAGCGAGATACCGAAGAAGTTCGAGGCGGTCTCTGGCAGCTGATGGGCCTCGTCGATGACGAAGCAATCGGCACCGGGCAGGATCTCGCCAAATCCCTCGTCCTTGAGCGCCAGGTCGGCGCAGAACAGATGGTGGTTCACCACCACCAGATCGGCGGATTGGGCCTCGCGCCGCGCCGCGACCAGATGGCAGTCCTGCAAATCGGCGCACTCCTGGCCGAGACAGTTGTCGCTGCTAGAGGTCACATGGGGCCAGATGGGCGCATCCTCCGGAATGCCCAGCTCCACGATATCGCCGCTCCGGGTCGCTTTGGACCAGCGGGCGACTTCATTGAGCTGGGCGCGCTGATCGGCGTCCAGCGCGGCGGGGTCGTCCAGCGCCAGCTTGAGACGATAGCGGCAGAGATAATTCCCTCGCCCCTTGAGCAAGGCGATGGACAGAGGGCGCCCCAGCACCTTGCGGATCAGTGGAAGGTCGCGATGGAAAAGCTGATCCTGCAGATTGCGGGTGCCGGTGGAGACGATGACCTTACGCCCCGAAAGCAGCGCCGGAACCAGATAGGCGAAGGTCTTGCCCGTTCCGGTGCCGGCCTCGCAGATGAGCACGCCTCCACTGTCCATGACGGCGGCAAGCCGCTCGGACATCGCCTGCTGCTGCTCGCGGTGGATGAAACCGGGAATCTGGCTCGCCAGCAGACCTTCCGGGCCGAAAACATAGGATAGGTCTGACATCGAGTCTGTAACGGAATCGACCGAGGGCACGCGCCAGCGATCAGTTGGCGTTCGCGCGCTGCTCGGCGGCGCTGGCACCGGCCGCGTCGCCGGCACGCCGCTTGGCCTCGGCGATCATGCGCCAATTATCCCGCTTGACGTCCGAATCGCCACCGGCCAAATCGTTGGAGCGCGACGCCAGATTGCCCGCCTGAACCGCCTGTCCCTGCTCCATGCGCACCCGGGCCAGTCGATTCCAGAGATAGGCCTCGCGCGGCGCGATGCGCAACGAGCGTTCGAGCGAGGCGGCCGCGCCTGCGTAATCACCCGCCTGGCGCTGCTGCTCGGCCTGGTCAGCCAGAGCTCGGGCGGCCGGCGCCAAACTCGGCGCAGCGACATTGGATGCAGGCAGCGGTGCCGACGCAGGCTCTGCAGTAGCGACCTGCATTGGCGGTGTCGGCGCCTCGGAGGAGGGCTGCGGCATGATCGGAGGCTTCGACTTGGGTTTCGGCGGCTCGGCCTTGGCAGCCGCTGATTTGACCGGGGCGCTCTCGGGCGCAGCCTTACTTGCCGTCGCGGAGGGATTCGACGCGGACGCCGGAGGCGCCGTCCTCGGGGGCTCGGAGACCGCTACTGTAGGACTGGACGGCGCCGCACCCTGGGCCGATTGAGCTGGCGGCTCCGATTGAGCCGGTTCGGGGGGGGCTCCGGGATCCCGATAGGCATAGACCTGGGTCTCTTTCTGCACCGGCTTGGGCGGCTCTGCCGGCTTCGGCTCGGGCGCGGGTTGCGCCGGCTTGGCGGTCGAGGGCGCGGCTGAACGCGGCGTCACCTGAACCACGGGCGCGGGTGGCCCCTCTCGCGAGGGTAGCGCACAGGCCGCGAGGATCAGGGTCGGAAAGAGAATCGAGAGGACTCGCATGCCGGATCGCACGCGTGCGATTCGGGGCGCGACAGGACACCAATGAGCGACAGCTGACATCAGTTGTAGAAATCTCTCATGAAATGGTTGACGGGTTTGGACGGCTCCACCGGCTCGGGCTTCGGCGGTGGCGGCGGCTCCGACCGTGTCTCTTTTTCCGCCTTCTGGGCAACGCGTTTCTCACCATCACCGGAGGTCCGCTTGCCGGAGCCACAACCGCGTGCCGCCGCAGAGGCATCGCCGATGTAGGGAACGTCGGATCGGCCGCAGGCATCGGCGATCGTCACGCCATCCGGCGGCACGTCGGGCAGCGGCTCGTTCTCCATGGCCAGCATGAACTCGCCCCAGACACGCAGGGCCCCCGAACCGCCGGCGAGTCCCATCGGTTTGTAGTCGTCGCGACCGACCCAGACCACAGCGACCTTATCGCCCGAGAAGCCGGCGAACCAACTATCGCGCATATCGTCGGTGGTGCCCGTCTTGCCCGCCATGGTCATGCCTTTGGGAAGCTGGCCACCCAACCATCTGGCCGTGCCATTGGTCACGACCCGCTTGAGCGCCCAGGTAGTGAGAAACGCGGCCTTGGGATCGACCACCGCCTCGACCGCCAACGGATAGCGGTTCAAGGGGCGACCGTGGGCATCGACGACCTCGCGAATCGCCCGCAGCGGGGCCCGGTAACCGCCGGCCGCGATGGTCTGATACACCTGAGCCACCTCCAGCGGCGAGAGCGCCACCGAGCCGAGCAGCAAAGAGGGCACGACCCGAATCCGGCGCTGAGCACCGAGCCGGTAGAGCGTATCGGCCACCTTCGAGACGCCGACGCTGAGGCCCAGATTGACCGTGGCGAGATTGAGCGAGCGCATCAAGGCGTCGGACAGCATGACCGAGCCATTGACACGATGGTCGTAGTTCTTCGGCTCCCAGCGTTTGTTGCCGTCGGGCAGACTGACCGGCTTGTCCTGGATGCTGGTCGTCAGGGTATAGCGATCGGGCTCAGAGAGCGCGGTCAGATAGACCGCCGGCTTGACCAGGGATCCGATGGAGCGAACGCTGTCGAGCGCGCGGTTGAAACCCGCATAGCCCGGCTGACGACCGCCCGCGATCGCCAGCACCTCGCCTTGATTAACCGAGGTCACGACCGCAGCCGTCTCCAGGGTTCCAGCCTTCATGCGGCGGGATTTTTCGAGCTCGGCAAGCTTCTTGGGCAACGCCTTCTCGACCGTCGTCTGGACCAGCGGATCCAGCGTGGTGAAGATGTTGAGCCCCTCCGAGCGCAAATCCTCGTCGCGATAATCGCGCTGCAACTGGCGGCGCACCAGGGTGATGAAGTCTGGGTATTCGCCGGCCGGACGTCCGCCGCCATCCTGGATACCGAGCGGCGTGGTCTTGGCCGCCTCGGCCTGTTCCTGACTGATGACGCCATCGCGCACCATGAGGTCCAGGACCAGATTGCGACGTCTCAAGGCCGCCTCCGGATGGCGGCGCGGATCCAGACTGGAAGGCGCCTGAACCATCCCGACCAGCAAGGCCGTCTGCTGGACGCTCAGTGCGCTCAGCGGCAGGTCGAAGAAGAACTGGCTGGCCAGACCGAACCCGTGGATGGCACGGCTGCCATCCTGCCCGAGATAGATCTCGTTGGCGTAGGCCTCCAGGATTTCGTCCTTGCTGTAGCGACGCTCCAGCAGGAAGGCCATGTAGGCCTCCTTGATCTTGCGCTCGAAAGTCCGGTCGGCACTGAGATAGAAATTCTTGACCAACTGCTGGGTCAGGGTACTGGCGCCCTCGACCACGGCTCCGGCCTGGAAGTTGCTGATCGCCGCGCGCAGGATGCCTTTAGGATCGATGCCGAAATGTTCGTAGAAATTGCGATCCTCGACCGCCATCAGGGTCTTGACCAGCAGATCCGGCAGATCCTTGCGGCGCACCAGCACCCGATCCTCATGATGGGTCGGATAGATGCTCGCGATCAGCATGGCATCCAGCCGCACAAGTGCAGGATCCGGATCTCCCTCGGCCCCCTTGAGACTTGCCACCTTGCCGTCGGCAAACTGGATATCGAGATGCCGGCTCGGCTCCTGTCCGTCCCAGAAGCGGAAGGCGCGGGTCCGCACCAAAAAGCGATCCCCTTCGCGGCGGTAAGTTCCAGGCGTGCTGAGATCGGAGGCGGTGTGATACCCCAAGCGCTTCAGTTCGTCTTGAAACTGTTCGGGCTCCAGACGTCGCTCGGCATAGAGTTCCAGCGGACGCGCATAGACGCGCGCTGGCAAGGCCCAACGCTGCCCCTCGAATTTACCGCGCACCACCCGGTCGAGATGAATGCCGTAAACGAAGGCCACCGCGCCACCGACGACCCCAAGCAGCAAGACCCAACCGAGGAGAAAGGGGAGAAGACGGAAACGCTTGCGCCGGACCGAAGGTTTGCGGGCACGCGTGGAGGTTCGACGCTTATCGGCCACGGGTCAGCAACCGCCCGGCAGCGTCGAAACGCCACCATCCGTGTCGGACAAGGAAGGGGAAGGGTATGGATACATCCAGGGAGCTCGATCGGCCTGATTCAAAGACGGTTCAGCAGCTTATGGTCCCATTCGCGGCGCCCGGACACAACCGCTCGCGGCCGAGCGAAGACAGTGAGATGACCGGGGCTATCGCTGAAGGGAAGGACACGACGGGGTTAGATTATGGGGGTTCGGGACGCGAACGGCAAAAGTCGCTGCGGTTTGTGATGACGCGGTGCGGGGAAAGGGCGGGAGAGACTTGCGGGAGGCCCGGCCACCTCATCGGAAGGAAGGTGGCCGGGGCACGCGGGCACTCGGTCGGTCAGGAGCAGCTCAGGATACCGAAGCCGCCTTCTGGCGACGCCGCCGACCGGCCCAGCCAACTAGGCCCAGACCACCGAGGAACAAAGGTGCGGCGGCCGGCACGGGAACCGGAGTGCAATCAAAAGAAACCTTGGCAGACTTTAAATCAAAACAATCGGCAGACCAGTTTCCACTCGTCTCATAGAATTTAAAATTCAAGCCCGTATTATAATAGCCAGACCAATTCTTATGATTTCCAGCATATTCAGCCAAAGCGTCCACCACCGCCGCATCCAATTGGACAGATAACGAATTGCCACTCAAGGCAATCGTCTGAACGGCCGAAGAGCCATAGGAGCTAATCTCAACCTTACTCCAATTCTCACCGACCCACCAGGCATCAGAAATCCCGCTATAACTCATATCGAGAGACACGACCATCTCTCCATTCTTCGCGCTATCCTTCGCGGATGCAGTCCAATCCCAACTCATCGTGGTCGAGCCAGTTCCGTTCGGCTCCCAACCATACCCCCATTTCGATCCCTCCGAGATCTTTCTATTACCTATAGGGTAGGTGTCAGGCCAATCTTTCGTGCCCGGATCGCAATCGTAACAGGCTTGCGCCACTCCCATCGGACCAAGCATCAATGCAATCAACCCGAGAGCACCAACATATAATTTTGTCACGGCTAAACCCCTTAACATTGAATAAAAAACAGCTCACAATCCGATTGTTTGCACAGAAATCCGATGAACGATGGCATTATCAATCGAGTGCCTCAGCGATCGATTGCCCAAATCGAAGCTACTGGGATCCGGTATTGCTCCAATCCAACATTCCCATGGAACTTCAATGAACCGGACCAGAAATCGGCACTGAGACCGACCCCACAGGCTGCATATATGCATGCAAAAAGTGCGCCTCTCTCCGATAAACTCAACAAAAATTTCAACATCGCAAGCGATTATATTCAGGAACTTTCGGGACAGTTCAAATACATCGCCTCACACGCGCCCACACAAATGTAACAAAACCGCGAACCTAGACCACAAATGCCACAGAGACGTTACAGCTCACAGCAAGGGTCCAACGAAGGATCGGCAAGCATCGAATCCCCCAAAAGCATCAAGTCTTGATGCCGACGCCCTTCCGCAGCAGCCTCAGACTGTATCCAGCAAGCACAACGATAAAGACCAGAATCATGCCGAAGGCGGCGCCGAGCGGGATATCACTCACGCCCAACAATCCGTAGCGGAAGGCGTTGACCATGTAGAGGACGGGATTGGCCATGGAAACGGCCTGCCAGAAATCGGGCAACAGCTGGATGGAATAGAAGACACCGCCCAGATAGGTCAGCGGCGTGAGAACGAAGGTCGGGACGATGGAGATGTCGTCGAAGCTGTTAGCATAGACGGCGTTGATGAATCCGCCGAGCGAGAAGAGCGTGGCGGTCATGAGACAGACCAGCAGCATGACGCCTGGACTGTGGATGTGGATATCCGTAAAGACGAGCGCGACTGCCAGGACTGCGCCGCCTACCACCAGGCCGCGCGCGACCCCCCCGCCGACATAGCCGGCCAGAATGACCCAATGCGGCGCGGGCGAGACAAGCAGTTCCTCGATATAGCGCGAAAATTTGCTGCTATAGAAGGACGACACCACGTTCGCATAGGAATTGGTGATGACCCCCATGAGCACCAGACCCGGGACGATGAAATCCAGATACGCGAATCCGTCCATGGTGCCGATACGATCCCCGATCAGACGACCGAAGACCACGAAATAGAGGGTGGTAGTGATGACCGAGGGCAGCACCGTCTGCACCCAGATGCGCGAGAAACGCAAGATCTCCTTGGAGAGGATGGTCTGAAAGGTGACCGCATAGCGCGTCCAACGACGCCCCACCCCAGTCACGCCACACCTCCCTCAGCCGCTGCGACGCGACCGTCCACCATCTCCAAGAACAGACGTTCCAGCCGGTTCTGTTTGTTACGCAAACTGATGACCTCGATCCCGTTGCGCGAAAGCGCGTCGAAGAGCCCGTTGATGGTGTGATCCCGATTCATCTCGACCTCCAGGGTGCAATCATCGAGATACTGGAGCACGAAGCCGCCCAGCTCCGGCAGCTCGGACACCCGCCCCTTGAGGTTGAGCACGAAGGTCTCGGTATGGAGCTTGTTGAGCAGCGCCGAGATGCTGGTCCGCTCGGCGATCCGCCCCTGATTGATGATGGCGATGTTGCGACAGAGGCTCTCGGCCTCTTCCAGATAGTGCGTCGTGAGGATGATGGTCGTCCCCTCGGCGTTCAGATCGCGCAGGAAGGACCACATGGAGCGACGGATCTCGATGTCCACACCGGCGGTCGGCTCGTCGAGGATCAGCAGTCGCGGCTGATGGACCAGCGCGCGCGCGATCATCAGACGCCGCTTCATACCGCCCGACAGCCTGCGCATCTCCTGATTGCGACGATCCCAGAGATCGAGCTGGCGCAGATAGCGCTCGGCACGGATCTTGGCCTCGTGACGCGGGATACCGTAATAGCCGGCCTGATTGAGGACGACCTCGATCACCGGCAGGAAGAGATTGAAGTT
The DNA here is from genome assembly GCF_042682685.1 of Thiorhodococcus fuscus. Taxonomy (NCBI): domain Bacteria; kingdom Pseudomonadati; phylum Pseudomonadota; class Gammaproteobacteria; order Chromatiales; family Chromatiaceae; genus Thiorhodococcus; species Thiorhodococcus fuscus. Next base: position 150,771 of record NZ_JBHUHX010000001.1, on the reverse strand, counting down.
GAACTCCTGCGGGACCAGACCGATGCAGGACTTGACCGCTTCGGGATCCGCGTCCTGGTCGTTCCCGAACACCCTCACCTGCCCCGTGGTCTTGTTGACGAGCGAGGAGACGATCCCGATGAAGGTGGATTTGCCGGCCCCATTCGGACCGAGCAGGGCGAAGAAATCGCCCTCGTCGACCTGGAGGTCGATTCCTTTCAGGGCCTGAAAACCGCCCCTGTAGGTCTTGGTGAGCTGCTGGACATCGAGTGCGAACATGTAATTCTTGGTCGTCTTGAATCTGGCGGCTCGGCGCCGGGGCTGGGGCCGAACCGAAATGAGCGAGACCGGATCGCCTGAACCGTCAGCATCGAGCGGCGGTCAGCGCGCCGAGCCGGCCATAATCTGATGCGGGTCGAGGGTACCCGAGTAGCGGTAGGGCAAGTCGATCAGTGCGCCGGCAACGGATAGGGTCCCGACAACCGTCCATTCGAGCGGGGTCTCCTTGCGCGCCAGGAGCGGCCAACGTTGAGCGATCGTCAGTAGGTTGCCGATGACTTCGACATCGACCGCCGCCTCACCGTGAGCCGGGATCTGGCGATCGAGACTCGCCGAACCCTCGGCCACCTCTTGGCCCTCAAGCGCAAGCCGATAGCGCAGCCCCTTCACCGGCAGCGTCCGATCGCTCGGATTCCTGACCGCCAAGGTGGCGATGAAAACCTGTCGCGCCAACCCCAGTTGCTTCGGCTGCAGCCCAATGAGCGACACTTCGGGGGCCTGCCAAGACTGAAGCGGGCTCGCGCACGCGGCGATCAGCCCCACCAGCAAGGCGATCAGAGCGATAATGCCAAACGACCGAGCCCGCACGAAACCATAGCGGACGCATCCAGCGATCGTCGACCCTCGTTGCAAACCCGCACTCGACATAGATCCACTCCGAAAAACAGAGCTTTCCGACCTTGCCATCCCTCGAACTCGCCCTCTGGTTGTTTCCTGTCGCCCTCACGGCCGGCCTCATCGACGCCATCGCCGGTGGCGGCGGACTCCTGACCATCCCCGCGCTTCTCTGGGCAGGACTCTCGCCGGTCGAGGCGCTGGCGACCAACAAGGCGCAGGCAGTCTTCGGCAGCGGGATGGCGACCGCGCATTTCGTCCGCCAGGGTTACATCGAACCGCACACGATGAAGGTCGCTATCGGCTTCACCTTCGTCGGCGCGGCGGCCGGGGCGCTCTTGGTGCAACTGATCGACGCGGCCTTTCTGGAGCGTCTCATCCCGCTGTTGCTGATCGCCTTCGCGCTCTACTTTCTCTTCTCGCCACGCGTCTCCGATCTGGATTCGCATCAGCGCATCAGTGAGCCGGCCTTCGCCGTCAGCGTCGGACTGGGAGTCGGTTTCTACGATGGCTTCTTCGGACCGGGAACCGGCACCTTTTTCACCATGAGCTACATCGCCCTGCTCGGCTACAACATGCGCCGGGCGATCGCCCATACCAAGGCGCTCAACTTTACCAGCAATCTGGCCTCACTGCTGTTGTTCATGGTCGGAGGACACATCGCCTGGACCATCGCGGCAGTCATGGCAGTCGGTCAGCTGACCGGGGCCTGGATCGGCGCCCATCTGGTCTTACGACATGGCGCGACGCTGGTACGACCGGTCCTTGTCGTCTCCTCGCTGGCCATCTCGGGCAAGCTACTGTGGGACGCGATCAGCTCGGGCTAAACGACCGATTGCGCGCCGCCCACGAGACTGCCAGACTGCGCGCGGCGTTTCGATTCACTATGGAGAGGTCCTCGTGTCCGCCGCCCTACCCCCTTCCGTCGGCCCCACAGGGCTGACCACGCGAGCCCTACTGCTCGGCCGCAACCTCGATCTGAAACGGCTCGATGCGATCGAGTCATTGGCCACCAACCCGCTCCTGGTTCAGGTGAGCGGCGGCGGACGCGCCGTGCTGCTGCGATCCGGGGCCGTCGTCCTATTCGACGTCGACCCTCAAGCCGAAGCCGCCTTCCTGGCCTATCTGAGACCCTTCGTGCGCGAGCCGCTCGATTCGCCAGAGCTGGAACAGCTCTCGATCACCATCGACCCAGGACGCACCGAGGGGCTGGAGCGCGACCGTCTGGTGATGACGGATACGGACACCGCGCGCCTGCAGGTCATCGCGGACATCCTCGGCAAGAGCGTCCTGCTTGCGCATCAAGAATCGCGCGTCGCGCTCGCCTTCGACCGCATCGAACCGCTCGCCGATCAGCTGCGGCGATTCGGGCGCGGCGCGAGCAACGCCCGCATCCTCATCCGTCACATCGGCGAATCGCTGGCGATCCAGCAAGAAATGGTGGGGCGGGGCGAGGTGGGCGACAAGCCCGAGATCATCTGGGAGCGCCCGGACCTGGAACGCCTGTTCCTGAATCTGGAGGCGGAATACGAGATTCGCGAGCGTCAGCTCGCGCTGGAGCGCAAGCTGGCCCTCATCAACGACACGGCCAACACGCTCCTCGATCTGCTGCAGAGCAAACGCAGCCTCAGGGTCGAGTGGTACATCGTCATCCTGATCGTGGTCGAGATCGTTCTGACGCTCTACGAACTCTTCATCGCCGGCCATCCCACGCCCTGAGCCAAGCACTGTGCCGCGCCGGGCTCAGTGCCTGGCGTCGAGCGCGGTACGCGAGATCCAAAGAATGGCCGGCTCCTCATCATCGCCCAGCGCCCCTTGGCGGATGAAGATCTCGCCATCGTCCACAGGATAGATCTTGACGCCCTCGCTCGACTCGCCCGTCACCGGTGGCGCCGTGCCGCGTCCGCCGAGACGGCGGCTCAGCCAATCGGACAACAGGGCATGGTAGGCGTGGCGATAGACGATCTTGGCGGCGCGCAGATCCGACCCGGCGAAGAAGAAGGTGACGCTAGAGGCCGGGATCTGGTTGAAGGAGCCGATATCGGCCTTGCACAGGCGGTCGCCGAACGGATTGGACCCATCGCTGCAGATCCAATCGAGCTTGGGGAAGACCTCGCGCAGACGCGCCTCGCTCAAAGAGCCATTGAAGGACTCCACAGCCGGATTGAATTCGGGATGCCCGAGCAGTGCCATGAGGGCCAGATCGGTCCGACGCTGACCGTCATCGGTGAAGGCCAGCCAATAAAATGGCCCCAGCACCAGGGCCAACATCAGCAGCGTCTTGTAGGTCTTGGGAAGTTTCAGATCCTTTTTCATGGCGGCATTCTAAGCGCGGACGCCGGACACCGCCATCATCGCCCCATCCAGCGCCGGATCAGCGAGGCACCAGCTCGATTCGACGATTACGTGCACGCCCCTCGGGCGTAGCGTTGGTGGCGACGGGCGCGAGGCTGGCCACACCTCTGGGGGTGAGACGCTCCCCCGGAATGCCGTAATTGAGAATCAGCGCCTGAACGACCTCGGTCGCGCGTCGGCGTGAGAGATCGAGATTCCCGTCCAAATCGCCTTGATTGTCGGTGTGACCCACGATGTAGACCGACAGGTCCGGCGACTCGCTCAGCATCCTGGCCATGGCTTCGAGCTGAGCCCCGGAGTCGGGCAACAGTGTGGCGCGCTCCGGCTCGAAACCGATGGCATAGAGGACGGCATGCCCCTCTTCGGTCGTCAATCGCGCCAACTCCTGGGCATCGATAACGTCCCCAGCGGGCGCCGCCGCAGACCTGGCCGCGTCGACGCCCTCCACAAATACCGCGACCCGCTCTCCTGCACCGGAATCGGCATAGTTGTCCTGATAGGCACCGAAGACGAAGAGATGCGCCTCCGCCCCGTCCGAGCGACGCTCGCCGACCAGCATCCAGGGATCCTTGGCCGAATCGCCCGAAAAGGCCCGCTTCAATAGATAGGAATCGGTCAATCCCTTGCCTTGGGCTGCGTCCGAATAGAAGTGAGCAACGGACGTACCGCACTCGTCCTCGCCGACACAGGCGTAGAGCGTCTCGTAACCCGCGCGCCCCAGGGCATCGCGGTAGTATTCCATGACCTCGCGCGATCCCACCGTGCGGGGGATGAGATAGAGGATGCGCGTGCGCCGACCGGCAACCTCAAGCGATTTCTTCCACTCGCCCTTGGACCGCCCAGCCACCCAGGGACCGAGCGGCACGCGCGTCGACTGTCCATCCTCGACACGGTAACCGATGATGACCGATTCCGCGAAACGCCCCATGTCCGCCGGATCCCGAGCCCCGGGCAGATCTCTGTCCAGCCCGCGCGCAAGGCCCACCTGGACAGCGGCAAGCAGCAGGAGACAGAAACAGACCAGCTTGGGACCGACATTCGGACGCATCGAGTTCCTCTCGGACGGATTCGTAATGATCTTTGCAAGGATGGGCATTCTAGTCTGGCACCCGATCGATATCGAATCGGACCGAGAACGGCGCCTGCACATTTGCGTCCAACCGCACTAGACTAGCGACCCTTTCGACCTCCAACAGACAGAATGGATCGCATGTCCAACGATTTCTCCCAGCACACGCCCATGATGCAGCAGTACCTGCGAATCAAGGCGGACCACCCGAACATGCTGCTCTTCTACCGGATGGGGGACTTCTACGAGCTCTTCTTCGAGGATGCCGAGCGCGCCGCGCGGCTGTTGGACATCACCCTGACCAAGCGCGGCCAGTCGGCCGGCCGGCCCATCCCCATGGCGGGCGTCCCCTATCATGCCGCCGAGGGCTATCTGGCCAAACTGGTGCGCAAGGGTGTCTCGGTCGCCATCTGCGAGCAGATCGGCGATCCGGCCGCAAGCAAGGGTCCGGTCGAGCGCAAGGTGGCGCGTATCGTCACGCCCGGTACGCTGACCGACGAGGCATTGCTGGACGAGCGCCGCGAGAACCTGTTGACCGCCATCGCCGAATCGAAGGACGGATTCGGTTTGGCCGTGCTGGAACTCTCCAGCGGCCGCTTCTCGGTGTTGGAAGTGGCCAGCCGCGAGGCGCTGGCGAGCGAGCTGGAACGGCTCAAGCCCGCCGAGATTCTGGTCGACGAGGACAGCCGCCTGCCACTGGACCTGCGTCTGGAGCGCGGCGTCACCCGCCGCCCGGCCTGGCATTTCGACGCCGATTCGGCGCAACAGTCGCTGTGCGAGCAGTTCGGCACCCGCGATCTGAGCGGATTCGACTGTGCGACCCTGCCGCTCGCCATTGGCGCGGCCGGCTGTCTGCTGCAATACGTGCGCGACACCCAATTCGCCGCCCTGCCCCACATCCGTGGTCTCAGCACAGAGCAGCGCGACGAGGCGCTCATCCTCGACGCCGCGACCCGCCGCAATCTGGAGCTCACCGAAAGCCTGACAGGACGCCCCGAGCACACCCTCGCCGGCATCCTGGACCGCACCGCAACGGCCATGGGCAGCCGACTGCTGCGACGCTGGCTCAACCGTCCGCTGCGCGACCTGCAATCGGTGCGCGAGCGCCACGCGGCCATCCGCACCCTGACCGACCAGCGTCGACTCGAACCCCTGCGGGAGCATCTGTCCGAGATCGGCGATCTGGAACGCATCCTCGCCCGTGTCGCGCTGGGCTCAGCCCGACCGCGCGATCTGGCCGTGCTGCGCGACTCGCTCGCGGTGCTTCCCGTGCTGCGCGAGCAGATCGCCGGACTCGACGATCCATTGCTAACGCGCCTGGATGCCGAGATCGGCGAGCATCCCGAGATCCTGGACCTGCTGATCCGCGCGATCCTCCCGCAGCCGCCGGTCCTGATCCGCGACGGCGGCGTCATCGCACCCGGATACGATTCGGAGCTGGACCAGCTGCGCGATCTCTCGAACAACGCGGACAGGTTCCTGATCGACCTAGAGACGCGCGAACGCGAACGCACCGGAATCCCCGGACTCAAGGTCGGCTACAACCGGGTGCACGGCTATTACATCGAGCTTTCCCGCGCCCAGGCCGATCAGGTGCCGGCCGAGTACATCCGCCGCCAGACGCTCAAGGGCGCCGAACGCTACATCACGCCCGAACTCAAACGCTTCGAGGACCAGGTACTGAGCAGCCGCGAGCGGGCCCTGGCGCGCGAAAAGGCGCTCTACGAAGAACTGCTCGGCCGGCTGACCGAACGACTGGCACCGCTACAAACGAGCGCCGCCGGAATCGCCGCGCTCGATGCCATCGCCAACTTGGCCGAGCGCGCCGAGACACTGAACTGGTCATGCCCCACGCTGACCGAGGACAGCCGCATCGAGATCCGCGACGGCCGCCATCCGGTGGTCGAGCGGGTGATCGACGTCCCCTTCGTCGCCAACGATCTGCTGATGGACGCCGAACGCCGCATGCTGGTAATCACCGGCCCCAACATGGGCGGCAAGTCGACCTATATGCGCCAGAATGCGCTCATCGTGCTGCTCGCCTATGCCGGCAGCTATGTTCCGGCCGCATCGGCAACCATCGGCACGGTGGACCGTATCTTCTCGCGTATCGGCGCATCGGACGACCTGGCGGGCGGGCGTTCGACCTTCATGGTCGAGATGGAGGAGACCGCCAACATCCTGAACAACGCGACCGAGCGCAGCCTGGTGCTGATGGACGAGGTGGGACGCGGCACCAGCACCTTCGACGGACTCTCGCTGGCCTGGTCGTGCAGCATCGAGCTGGCGACCCGGATCGGCGCCTACAGCCTGTTCGCGACCCACTATTTCGAGCTGACCACCCTGCCCGACGAGCACCCAGGCATCGTCAACGTGCATCTGGACGCCGTCGAGCACGACAACTCGATCGTCTTCATGCACGCACTACGCGAAGGCCCGGCCAACCAGAGCTACGGACTGGCGGTCGCGGCCCTTGCGGGCGTTCCGTCCGAGGTGATCAAGCGCGCCCGCACCCGGCTACGCGAGCTGGAGGCTGCGGCCCATCGTCACGCCGAGCGTGAGGCCGTGCAGCTATCCCTGTTCGCATCCGAGCCGGAACCGATCCCCGAGCCTCCGGTATGCGACGCGCTACGCGAGCTGGACCCGGACGCACTGTCCCCGCGCGAGGCGCTGGCACAGCTGTATCGCCTGAAGGAGATGGTTGATTAGCCAAAGAGCTACCAGCTACCAGCTACCAGCTACCAGCTACCAGCTACCAGCTACCAGCTACCAGCTACCAGCTACCAGCTACCAGCTACCAGCTACCAGCTACCAGCTACCAGCGATTGTTCACCCAATGACTGGAATCGAGAAAGCGCAGATCGATAATGCCCCTGGAGGCTGGAGGCTGGAGGCTGGAGGCTGGAGGCTGGAGGCTGGAGGCTGGAGGCTGGAGGCTGGAGGCTGGAGGCTGGAGGCTGGATCAGCCGATACGCTCGCCGACCTTGACCAGGGCCAGCGTGATGTTGTCGGTTCCGCCGCGCTCGTTGGCCATGCGGATGAGTGCGTCGGCCGCCGCGTCGAGCGAGTTTTCGCCCACGACCATGAGGATCTGACACATCCAGTCCTCCGGGACCATGCCGGTCAGACCGTCGGTGCAGAAGACGAAGACATCCCCGCTTTGGATCTCGACCAGATCGGAGGAGACCCCGACGCCAGGGGCGGAGCCGAGCGCGCGGGTCAGGATGTTCTCGCCGATCCCGTAACGTCGGGCATCCTCGCGCGAGGTAAAGAATCCCTGATCCACGACCTCTTGGATAAATGAATGGTCGCGCGAGAGCTGAACGAACGCGCTCTCCCTCAGCCGATAGATGCGCGAATCGCCGACATGGGCAAAGGCCATCCAGTCCCACCCCAGCGATCCGACCACCACCGTCGTGCCCATCCCGGTGCACTCGGTGCGCTGCTTGCTGTGACGCCAGATGCTGATATTGGCCTCTTCGACTGCGGCCTCGACATAGAGACGCGCCTTTTCCGGGTCGGAACGCGGCGTCGAGAGACGGCCAAAACGCTCGGAGATGGTCTCGGCCGCCAAACGACTGGCCACATCCCCGGCGCTGGCGCCGCCGACGCCGTCGGCGACGACCACCAACCCCCATTCGGGGTGGACGACGACCGCATCCTCATTACGCGACCGCACCCGCCCCTTATCCGTGCGCCAGGCGAACTCCAATTCAAATGCACTGATCGGACGACGCACCATGGTTCTCGACACTAAAAAGACAGAATGAGGGTTCGTTCCCGGATCAACTGCCGGTACCGCCGTCGAGCTCAGCCGCCAGACGCTTGGGCTCCACATAGCCCGGAATCAGCTGACCATCCTCGGTCACGATGGCCGGCGTACCGCGCAACCCGATCTCCTGACCGAGCGCCATATGGGTATCGACCGGATTGTCACAGGTCTTGACCGGAATCTTCTCACCGGTCTTGGCCTTGGTCATGGCCGCGCGACGCGCATCGGCATCGCCGGCACACCAGACCGATACCGCCTCTTCATAGGCTGGACTGTTCTTGCCCGCGCGCGGGAAGAAGAGATAGCGCACGCGAATCCCCTCCTTCTCGTAGTCGGCGATCTGGCTATGCAGCTTGCGGCAATAACCGCACTCGATGTCGGTGAAGACCGTCACCGTATGCTTGGCGTCCGGCTGGCCGAAGATCACCATCTTGTCCTCGCCGACCGAATCGATCAAACGCTTGCGCGCCTCGGCCAGACGGGGCTCGGTCAGGTCCTTGCGGGTCTTCAGATCGACGATATGACCGCTCATGTAATAACGGCCGTCAGCGGTCACGTACATCAGCTCGGAGCCGGCCATCACCTCGTAGAGGCCCTTGATGGGTGACGCCTGAATGCTGGTGATCTCGATGTCCGGGATCACCTTCTTGAGCGAGGCGCGCACATCATCCTCGGGCGAGGCGAGCGCCGCGCTCGAAACCAGGGCCAGCGAACCGGCCAGCAGGGCGAAATCACGAAGTCTCAGCATGAGGAAAAGTCTCTAGTCTCTGAAATTATTGAACTGGACCGGCAGCCCCCAATCCTGCGCGCGCAAGTGCGCGATCGCCTCCTGCAGGTCGTCACGTTTCTTACCGGTGACCCGCACCTGGTCGCCTTGGATCTGGGCTTGCACCTTGAGCTTGCTGGCCTTGATGGACTTGACCATCTTCTTGGCCGTGTCGGAATCGACACCCTGTTTGAGGAGGACCTCCTGGCGGGCGGCATTGAGCGAGGAAACCGGTTCCTTGGGATCCAGGCAGTCGAGATCGACCTTCCGTTTGACCAGTTTCTGGCGAAGGATATCCATCATCTGCTGAAGGTGGAATTCCTGCTCGCCGACCATGAGGATCTTGTCGTCGGTCAACTCGAAACTGGCATCGATCCCTTTGAAGTCGAACCGCGTACCGATTTCGCGATTGGCCTGATCGACCGCGTTGCGGACCTCCTGAAGGTCGATTTCAGAGACAATATCGAAAGAGGGCATGAATGAATCTCTCGCTGGAACGCCGAAAGCGACTAACTATAACGCGTTCGGACGTCCGGTGCGTTCGCAACGGAATGGCGCCGCAAACGCGAATACCGCATGACTCATCCTCTCGGATGGTGCCGCGCATGCAACCGCTTCAGCCGCTCACGCGCCACATGGGTATAGATCTGAGTGGTTGAAAGGTCACTATGCCCCAGCAGCATCTGAACCACTCGGAGATCGGCGCCGTGATTGAGGAGATGGGTCGCGAAGGCATGGCGCAGCGTGTGCGGAGACAACGGCTTCACGACCCCTGCCTGGATGGCGTAACGCTTGATAAGCAGCCAGAATGCCTGGCGCGTCATGCAGTCGCTACGTCCGGTCGGAAAGAGATAGTCGCTGACCCGCCCGCCGAGCAGATCCATGCGCGGCCCCCGGAGATAGTCCTTCAGCCAGACGCAGGCCTCCTCTCCCAAGGGAACCAGACGCTCCTTGCCGCCCTTGCCCATGATGCGCACCACGCCCTGGGTCAGACTCACCTGACTCGGCGTCAGGGTTACCAGCTCGGTGACGCGCAAACCGCTCGCATAGAGCACCTCCAGCATGGTGCGGTCGCGATGACCGCGCGGATCCTGGGTATCCGGCGCGCCGAGCAGCGCCTCGACCTCGGACTCGCTGAGACTCTTGGGCAGCGGACGACCCAGCTTGGGCGAGTCCACGCGCGCACTGGGGTCCTCCGAGATCAAACCCCGGCGCAGCAGGTGCTGATAGAACTGCCGAAGACACGAGAGCAGACGCGCCGTCGAGCGTGGGTTGCGCCCCTGCTCGGCGAGTAGCTCCAAATACCCCAATAGATCGATCCGCCGCGCCTCCACCAATCCGTGCCCTCGCTCTCGGACCATCCAGACCGCGAAGGCACGCAGATCCGACTGATAGGCCGCCAGGGTGTTCTGACTCAGACCGCGCTCCATCCAGAGCGCATCCGCGAAACCCTCGATCACTGCCCGATCGTCGGCCATCAGCGCGCCCCCCGATCAGACATGGGCGACACCCTCGTGGCGCAACAGCCAGCGCTTCACCTCCAAGCGACGACCGCTCGTATCGCCCGCAAATCCGCCCAGTCCCTGCTTGGCCACCACCCGATGGCAGGGCACGACGATCGGACAGGGATTGGAGCGACAGGCCTGACCGACCGCGCGCGCGGCGCTTCCCAACTCATGCGCCAGATCACCATAGGTACGGGTTTCGCCGACCGGGATCGCTTGCAGCGCCGACCAAACGCGCCGCTGATAGGGCGTTCCAGCCAGTGCCAAAGGGAAATCGAAGCGGGTCTCGGAGCAGGTGAAATAGGCCTCCAGCTGCCGAGCGATCCAGCCGGGCAATGACGCCAACGAACTGGAATCCGGGCCGGCCAAACCCAGTGGCTCCAGATCGATCCCAGTCAAGGTCTCGCCCTGCCAATGGACCGCGATGGGGCCGAGGGGTGTATCGAAAAGAGAGGATGGCATCGAACATCGCCCCTGAAGCGACAGATACATCGACATTCCCGCTGGAGCCCAAGTCGATCGGGTTCCGCGTGTGTGGAGTCCGAGTATAACGCGAGCCGCACCAACGATTTCGCCCTTCCGCTATACTCGCCCGCCTGCGATGAACCACTGACGATGCACGGGCGGCGACGAGCGAGATGAACGAACCATTCTGGGAAACAACTCCACTGACAGACATGACGGCCGAGCAGTGGGAGTCGCTCTGCGACGGCTGCGGCAAGTGCTGCCTCGAAAAATTCGAGGACGAGGACACGGGCCGCATCATCTATTCGCGCGTCGCCTGCGCACTGCTGGATCTGGACAGCTGCCGCTGTAGCGACTACAGCAATCGCGCCCGATCGATGCACGACTGCGTGACGCTGACTCCGGAAACCTTAGAGAAACCCTCCTGGCTGCCCGAGACCTGCGCCTACCGGCGTCTCACCGAGGGAAGACCGCTCCCGATCTGGCATCCGCTGCTGACCGGCGATCCCCAGTCCGTCTTCGAGGCCGGTCAAGGCGTGCGCGGACGCGTCATCAGCCCAGAGACGGGGGCGAATCCACTGATGAACCTGATCGACTGGGTCGAGTGACGGTTGGAGCCCTGGATTCGACAGGGTGTCTAATCGGCTCCCGAGTCCGACTCACCTGGCGCTCAAGAGGCATCGAGCACGCGCGCAAGCAGCGACATGGATGCGGGCCGTTCGGGCAACGGAATGCGGACGCGCCAGCCGGCGCCGGGGGCGACCTCCAGTGGACCATGTTCCAAATCCAGCATGCGATCGAGCCGAAAGCGCCGATTGCCCTCGGGAGACATGAGCTCCAGTTCGTCGCCGACGGCAAAGCGGTTGCGGACCTCGATCTCGGCCCAGTCGCCCTCGCCCGGAGTCACATCCCCGACGAACAGCAGCCGCTGGTTGCGCGAGGCACCGTCGGCATAGTTCTGTAGATCGGACGCTGCGGCATGGCGCCGGTAGAAGCCTTCCGTATAGCCGCGATTGGCAAGCCCCTCCAAATCCCCGATCAGTTCGGGACGGAATGGACGACCGGCGAGCGCATCGTCGATGGCCGCGCGATAGACCTGCGCGGTCCGAGCGGCATAGTAGTGCGACTTGGTGCGCCCCTCGATCTTGAGACAGTCGATCCCCATCGCGACCAGACGCCCGACGTGCGCGACCGCCTGTAGGTCGCGCGAGTTCATGATGTAGGTGCCGTTCTCGTCCTCGAAAACCGGCAGATACTCGCCGGGACGCTTGGCCTCTTCCAGCAAATAGACCTCGTCCGCAGCCGGGTGGCGACCGCCTTCGGACGCGCCCGCGACTGGCGAAACGGCGCCCAGCCGATAGTCCCAGCGGCAGGCATTGGTACAGGACCCCTGATTGGCATCGCGATGGTTGAAATAGCCCGAGAGCAGACAGCGTCCCGAATAGGCGACACAGAGCGCACCATGGACGAAGACCTCCAGCTCGATATCCGGACAGGCGTCGCGGATCTCGGCGATCTCGTCGAGCGAGAGTTCGCGCGAGAGGATGACGCGCGTCAGCCCCTGGCTCGCCCAGAAGCGCACGGACGCGGCATTGACCGTATTGGCCTGGACCGAGAGATGGATCGGCATCTCGGGCCAGCGCTCCCGGACCAGCATGATCAGTCCAGGATCGGCCATGATGAGCGCATCCGGTCCGAGCGCCAGGATGGGTGCCATATCGTCGAGAAAGGTACGCAGCTTGGCCCCGTGCGGCATGAGGTTGGCCGCGAGATAGAAGCGCCGGCCCTGGGCGTGCGCCTCGGCGATCCCGAGCCCCAGGTTCTCCAGATCGAAGTCGTTGTTGCGCACCCGCAGGCTGTAGCGCGGGAGCCCGGCATAGACCGCATCGGCACCGTAGGCGAAGGCGTAGCGCATGTTGCGCGGGGTTCCGGCCGGCGACAGCAGCTCCGGCCGGCGATCGAGGGACGTCGTCAATGCAGTTCAACCTCAAGGGTCAGGCGTTGGTCGCCGCCGACCAACCGTTTACGCAACACCTCGACGGACAGACGCTGTCCAGGTGAGGCGTCGAGCAACGCGATGCGAATGTCAGCATAGCGGGCAACCGGCTGTCCCTCGATGCTCAGGATGCGATCGCCCTCATCCATCCCGGCCGCCTTGGCCCCGCTGCCCTCGCCAAGGCCGACCACTCGGACGCCCTCGCCCGGCGTGTCTTCGTCGAGCTGGATGCCAAGCAGCCCGGAGGCCGGCAGCTCGACCGAGGCCGGAAATAGGAAATAATCGGCGGCCTCTCGATCCAAGGCGCGATCGGTCCCGTTGAGCACGACGGCCGCCGGCGCCGGAACGCGGCGCAGCAGACGCTGGGGAATCCCTTGCCCATATTCCAGGTGTCCAGCACCGGCCAGCACCACCAGGGTGCGATCCGGATGCGCCTTCAGATACTTGGCAGCGCGCTCGGCCATGCCCTCGTCCCACAACAGCTGCACCACCAGGAAATGCTCGAAGTTGCGATGCTCGGCGCCCGGATGCTGATCGAAGACCGCACGCAGGCGGTCACGATAGGCGGGATCCCCGCGATCGATCTCGGCCGGGATCGACGTGCGATCGGCCGCGTCGAGTCCATCGATCCCGAGCGCGCCGACCTTGCCGGTCAGCTCGGCGGGCAGATTGAGCGCGATCAGCGGAATTTTATGGGCGCGCGCATAGCGCAGGATCGGACGATAGAGTCGATAATCGAAACGCCAGCGGTCGAAATACTGGGTCCGGCGCAACAGCTCGACCTCGTCGATTCGGCCGGCGACATAGTCGTCGAGGGCGCCCTGAAAGGGCTGCTGGAAGCACTCCATGCCGATCGCGAGCCTCTTACCCCGAGCGACCAATCCCTGAATGATGGCCAACTGGTTCAGATGGTCCGCATAACGGTCGTGGCGTTCGCCGACGAAGACCAGCCGCCGATCGGCCAGGCGCCCGATCAGCCAGTCCATACCCAGCAGGCGCGCCGACTCGACCACCCGAGTGTCGTTAGCCGCCAGCGCGTCCTTCGCATCGTGGGCGAAGGTCGTCCGATCCGCCATGCTCGTCGAGCAGGCCAGACCACCGAACCCAAACAGTGTGGCCGCGAGGACCATGGCCGAATGTGTGTTGTGAGACACGCGTTCTCCCAGCCGCCATCGAAACGGGCGGCCTCCTTATGGTTGCGGCATCCATAGATGGGTGCCTGTTCTTGAATCGTTCCCATCCCTCGGTCATTCTCATCCAGAGACCGCCGAACCCGAAAGGATATCCAATGTTTCCGCACAGATTCCCAGCATTCCAGTTCGCCGCACCGCTCGTCCTCATCGCGCTCGCGCTCATGCCGCCTGTCGCGCATGCGACCGAAGCAGCAGTCATAGAACACCGGCTGAGCGTCAATCTCGACCCGGCTGCCGGTCGCATCAGGGTCCAGGATCAGATGCGGTTCCCCGAGGGCCGGGACGCATGGACGCTTTTGCTGCACGCGGGGCTCGATCCAAAGGTCGCATCCAACAACGCCGAGCTGATCCCAAATGGCCACTGGCGACACCTGGAACGCTTCATCCTGCGGCCAAGCCAAACCGGACCCGTCACTCTAACCTATGGCGGCACCATCCAGCACGGCTTGCAGCCGATCGACGACGGCATGGGTCGCACCCGGCACGCCTCCACCGGCACCATCCAGCCGGACGGGGTCTTCCTCGACGGCAACAGCGCCTGGTATCCGCAGGTGCCGGACACGCTGCAGCGCTTCGCGCTCGACGTCGCGCTTCCGACCGGCTGGATCGCCGTCTCGCAAGGCGCAGGTCCCGGCGACCCCGCATCCGGACATTCGGTCTGGCGAGAAGCGCAGCCACAGGACGACATCTATCTGGTCGCAGCCCCCTTCGAGCTCTACCGCAAGCACGCGAACGGTCTCGACGCCCAGGTCTATCTGCGCCACCCCGACCCCGAACTGGCGCAACGTTATCTGGATGCAACGCTGCGCTACGTGCGTTTCTACTCCGACCTGATCGGCCCCTACCCCTACGCCAAGTTCGCCCTGGTCGAGAATTTCTGGGAAAGCGGCTACGGCATGCCTTCTTTCGCCCTGCTCGGCTCCCAGGTCATCCGCCTGCCATTCATCATCGACACCTCATTCCCGCATGAAATCCTGCACAACTGGTGGGGCAACGGCGTCTATATCGATGCGGCGTCGGGCAACTGGAGCGAGGGCATCACCAATTATCTGGCCGACTACTGGATGAAAGAACAGCAAGGCCAAGGTGCCGAGCAACGTCGAGCCATGCTCAAGGACTATGCCGACTACGTCCGCACCAGCCAGGATTATCCATTGACGGAATTTCGTGCCAATCACGGATCGGCCTCGCAGTCGATCGGTTACGACAAGGGGGCCATGTTCTTCCATATGCTGCGACGCCAACTGGGCGATGAGACCTTCAAACAGGGGCTGCGCCGCTTCTATCGCGACAACCGATTCCGCGCCGCCGGCTATGCCGATTGGCGCCTGGCCTTCGAGTCGGTCAGCGGGCGCGATCTCGGCAACTTTTTCTCCGCCTGGACGCAACGCACCGGCGCCCCGAGACTTGAGCTGAGAGACACCAACAGCCGGCGGACGAATGCCGGATTCGAGGTCACCGGAACCATCGGTCAAGCACAGCCTGAAGCGCCTTTCCCGCTGGAGATTCCGATCCTCATCGAACAACGCGACGGGGCGCCCGTGCGACTGAAGATCGCGAGCGATGCGCGCGAAACGGCCTTCAGCGCCACACTCGATTCGGCGCCGACCCGGGTCGCCGTCGACCCGGAGTTCGATCTCTTCCGCCAGCTGCGTGCAGGCGAAACACCGGCAACCCTGAGCACTTTATTCGGATCCGAACAAGGCACCGTCATCCTGCCGACCAGGGCGTCGAAGGCGCTCCTGCAAGGCTATCGCCAGCTCGCCGAGACCTGGGTGCGAACACGCCCAGACTGGACGATCCGCAACGACACGGATATCTCGGAGCTGCCAAACACCGGCCCCGTGCTGCTGCTCGGCTGGGAGAATGCCATGTTCGACAGGTTCACCGCCGATCCCAAGGGTTTCGCGCTGAAACAGGCCTCAGGCCACCTCAGGGTCGCGGAAACGCCGATCGACCCGCGTTCGGACAGCCTGGTACTGATCCGTCTGCACCAGGGTCGCTCGCTCGCCTGGCTGGCAACCGAAGACGCCCAGACGCTTCCAGCACTCGCGCGCAAGGTTCCGCACTATGGACGCTACAGCTATCTCGTCTTCGCTGGTCCGGAGGCCACCAACCGTCTCAAAGGGCAGTGGCCATCCGGTGACTCGGCGCTCGCCCATCGTTTCGACGCGCCCGAACGCCCCTGACTCCGAGCCCCCTCGCAACGATTCAGGTCGCCCCAAACTCGGATAAGACATCGCACGCCCAGACACCAAGCGCCACTCATGCCGACTGAGAAGGATGAGGACAGCAAGAACCGACTTTCCAGCTGAGAGGGCGCAAAGGGCGGACCGATCCTATACTGAATCGCAAGGACGCTCCGACCTAATTCAGCGAATTCGATTGATGGTAGCGTTTTCTGGAGCGGGAACAGAACAACAACGGGATCCCTGGATGCCAAATAACAACCACCACGCCCACACCCGAATGAGCGGCATTCAACCTGCGATCGGCATTGACGCAAACTCTAAAGCACTCCGCCGCGAACCAATCAAGCCATAGTGAAAAACGGGAATTAGCGAACATGACCGAACTTGACGCGAATAATCGCAAAGCGCTGGAGCAAATCGCCGAGATTAAACGAATACTCGTCGCGATCGAGCATGCATTGAAAGGAAATCGGCCAACAACGATCTTGTGTACGAGCGCGACCACTGGTGAGGGCAAGAGTTTACTCATGTCCTCACTCGCCACCACCTCTGCGCTCATGAAGGAATCCCGTGCGGTCCTCATCGACCTCAACTGGTACAGGCCCGCAATACATCGCTTTTTCGGTGTGGAGTTGATGCATCCGCTGGAACGATTCCAAAACGCGGATCTCGCCGACCTGACCTTGAGACCCGACGGCTATGACTTGGACGTTCTTCTTGCCCCAACCGATCATGAAACGCATCAGCGCACGAGCAGCGACCTGCTTCTCATTGGACAGCGGCTGATCGAGCAGGCGAAAGACACGTATGATCTCGTACTAATCGATGGCGGCGCAATCTTCCCAACGAATCGAATGATGATGGACCCAGTCATGCTCGCGCGCATGGTCGACGGAGTCATCATGGTCGTCATGAATGGAGTGACCCCGCGACAGAGTGTAAGAAAGGCGTGCAAGGCACTGGAGATTTCCGGAGTGAACATCATCGGAGCGGTAACCAATCAGCGAGGTCTATCGAAGCGCAGGTAACGGTGCATCGCTGACGAAGAGCCAGTCACGCCGCTCCGAAATTCAAACCCTCTCATAGCGAGCGAAAACCGCATCGCTCAGGCCACACCAAATACGGATAACGACACCATGCACTTCAATGTCAAACGCCTTTTGACCGCATTAAACACGCATCGAAAATGGCTACCTTTGGCCTTACTCCCGCCATTCATCTATTTAGCCTCGGCGACTTTATCGGAGCGTGCCGTAACCGTAACGCAAACGTTTTCGTATTCCGGAAACGTTCTCATCGCGAAGAACCCAGTGGTTTCGATCGATCTCAACGAGTTGATCGCGAGCCCTGACCTCTTATTCCAGGAAGGTTTCGCCCTCACGGATTTATCACGAAAGGCCGAACTCCTACAAAAGGCCAACTTTGCGACCGACAACACAACGGACCTCCGCCGACTCGTCTATAAATCACTAAACTTGTCGAAGGTTGGCGACTCGGATTTGCAACTCGCGTATCAGGGATCCCAAGAGGCGCTGGGGCGTTACTTGGTCGATTACTATAGCGATCGCCTCATGACCAGACACAAAGAAGCCTTACAGCACGCCAAGCGGCCTATCGGAGTGGCTCCCAGCCTAGACAGGGGTGCACTCACGATCGACTCTCGCCTGGTTTTTTGGAATCCCGATCGACTGCCGCGCGCATTTTGGGTCTTGATCGTCTCGATGTTAGCGATGATGGCTGCAATCGCAATCCGCGAATTCTCGGACCCGGCATTCAAATCCGAACGCCAAATCGCACGTTATCTTGGCCTACCCATTCTGGGAGCACTTCCGGACGCCGAGCCCCTGACAAAACGACTCAATCATTAACATGATGATCGCGTCACACCTAAAATCAGAGCACGCGATCACATCGCGATTTCTGATGGAGTTCAGACATGAAGAGCCGAACGAATCGCCTACAGTTGACATGCCTCATGGCTACCGCCCTAGCCTCCAGCAGTGCCCTAAGCCAGCCCAACTCCATTACCATCGAATGGGACCCTGTCGATGACACGCGTGTAACGAACTATGAACTCTACTATGGTACACAAACGGGAGATTACGAAAATCCACCCATCGAATTAGGCAAACACACGACCACCTATACCTTTTCCGATCTCGATTCACTCCAAGTCTATTATTTCGCCATCAAAGCCACGGACGGGCAGAATGAAACATCCGATTTCTCGAACGAAATCACATCTGGAGAATTTCGCTATGTTCTTGGAGCGAAATCCGGCGATGGGGAGGCCGGATGGGTCGAGATCGATAACAAGAACAAGGAACTGGAGCGCACCCTATCCGTCGGCCCGCAGAGATTTCTTCAGACTGAAGGGGATTCGAGAGTCGCGGTCGGCGATATCGATGGTGACGGTCGCGACGAGGTGGTTATTGGCTATGCCGCTCGGGACGGACAACCCCCATTGGAAGGCTCATTCCAAGTTCTCGACGATGATTTTTCCGTTCTCGCCTGGGGAACTGTCTCTTGGCCTGAATACAACTCGACGAGCGGCGAAACATATCCGGCGATCGGCGATATCGACGGCGACGGTCGAGACGAGATCGTCATCGGCCTCGGAACCGGCGGCTTGGGCATGATGGAAGTGTTCGGTTACAAAAACGGCGCCTTGACGTCGCTCGGCTGGACGGCGGTTGACTGGCCCGAATATTTCGCGGCTGGAGGTAAGACGTTTCCCGCACTCGGTGACATCGACGGCGATGGGCGTGACGATCTAGTCGTTGGATTCGCAGGAATCGATGGCAACCCGAACATCATGCCTGGAGGTATTTTCGTCGTTCAGAAAGGCATCGCGCTAGACAAGAAGGCATTGACCACCCCCGAAGCGATTCGTAATGTCGCCAAGGATCGACTTCTCCGAGTCGAAGACACGGTCAGTGGCGATCTCACCTGGAGCAGTTACGCCTCTCAGATCGGCGAAACTCGTCCTGCGCTCGGCGATATCGATGGCGATGGTCGGGACGAGGTCATCATCGGCCTCGGGTCGGCCGGAGACGGACTCGTGGAGGTCTTCGACTATCAATCCAACGCACTCGTGTCCAAGGGACTTGCCGGAGTCAACATGCCGAATTACGACTTCGTCAATGGTGAGACCCGCCCAGCGGTCGGCGATGTCGATCTTGATGGAAGAGGCGAAATTCTCGTCGGCCTAGGAGCAGGAAGCCACGGAGTCATCGGAGTGCTAGACGACGCCACGCAAGGCTTCGTTTCCCTGGATAGCTTTCAGGGCAACTCGTACTCCGTCGGGTACGAGGACGCTGGGTTCTGGCCTGCGCTCAAGCACGAAGTAAACAGACCCATCAACGCTTCCGGCCAAGGAGCATCACGCGAAAGCTATCAGTCCCGATGAGACGTGAGCGCGTGAGCACTCCCCAGTGACGAAGGGGCGAGAGTCCCGGAGTCGCACAGGCAAAATACAGAGCCCTCGTTGAAAGGACATAACGAAGTGGCAGGAGCGATTTCAGACCTCGACTCCAAGCGAGGCCGGCACGAGACTCATGCCACCGACTGGTAGTAAAGATTCTGCGGATGGCGCGCCTCGGCAAAAAAGGACCAGCGTTCCAGCATCAAGCCCACGAACTGGATAGCAAAGGCCAGAATCGGGAGCGTCGAGGACTCGGTGACATAGGCGGCGCCGATCAGCAGGATGGGAGCCGGGAAAACCAGGACCAGGAAGCAATAACGGATCAGAATCAGGACCTTGGAATCCCGGCCATGGAAGAACTCGCGCGTATTGAAGCTCCCGCCGGTCGCGCCTTGAGCCATCTGGTTCAAGGCGGTGTGACGCACACCGATGGCCGTCTGAACGGTGCTCTTGTGCTTGATGCGCGCATTGCGCAGAAGATGGGCGAGACGCGAGCCCAATGCGACGACGGTCAGAATGGCCGCCCAGGTGCCGTAGAAGGTCACCAGCGGATTGCCGACGTAGGCGGAATAGGCCGCAGCCAGCATGAATCCGGAGGCTGCTCCGAAAAAGATGAAATTGGTCACCGTCAGGGGGGTGTGCCACTCCTCAAGGAATTTGACCCCGGCATAGATCATGGCGGTGCAGACATAGAGCGCGAAGCTTGCGACCGTTCCCAGCAGACCGAGCAAGAGCGTCACATCGACATCAAGCGACTGACCGACCCGGAACAGCGGCTGCGTCCAGTCGAGCAGATGGGCGATGCCATAGGCGAAGACCAACGCCATGACCACCGGAAGCACGATGACCTCGCGTGACAGCCAGGATGTCTTCCACATGGCGGCAGCGCGCCAGGCGCGTTCGGGACGCCCCAGATGAAAGAAGGAGGCAACCAGACCGGCGATCAGCAGAACCAGCGCGACCAGACTGCCGATCGCGTAGAACTGCTCCTCCTGCCGTGGCAAAAAACGGGCAACCGCATACAACTGCCCCGTAACCATGGCCAGATAGAGACCCTGACCGGCACCGATCAACGTGGTCAGGAAGATGACAGAAAGGGCTGGATGCATGGCGATGGGTCCTGGTAAATGTCCGATATCCGGGGTGTGCGCGGGCAAAGGCGCCGCATCGGCGACGCTGGCCTACCAGGCCACATCGTCGAGCGTCTCCTCCCCCGTGTAGCTGGTGAGATCTTCCTTGCGCAACGGGTTGTCGACACGCGTGAGCTCGTCCGGATCGATATGTATCCGAGTCTTCTGGCGAGGCAGATAGTGATTCGCCGGCTTGGTCCCCCACTCCGGCATCAGTTGATAGCCACCATGCTCGCGGATCGCCACCGAAACCTCCGAATCCGGATCGTGGACATCCCCGAAGAGCCGTGCGCTCGCTGGGCACGCCAGCACGCAAGCCGGCTTGCGATCCCGTTCGGAGAGCTTGGGGTCGGTAATGCGATCGATGCACAGCGTACATTTCTTCATCACCTTCTGCTCGGCATCCAGTTCGCGCGCGCCGTAGGGGCACGCCCAGGAACAATACTTGCAGCCGATGCATTTGTCGTAGTCGACCAGCACCACGCCGTTGTCGGCGCGCTTGTAGGACGCACCGGTCGGACACACGGGAACGCAAGGCGGCTCCTCGCAATGCAGGCAGCTCTTGGGGAAATGCACCGTCTCCGTATTAGGATAGGTTCCGACCTCGAAGGTCTGCACGCGATTGAAAAAGGTCCCGTTGGGCGAAGCGCCATAGGGATTCTGATCGACCATCGGTCCGGCCCACCCGGAGGTGTTCCACTCCTTGCAGGACGTGACGCAGGCATGGCAGCCGACACAGACGTTGAGATCGATCACGAGCGCGAGTTGAGTCATATTTCAGCCTCCAGCCCCCAACTCCCGGCCGCTGGCTCGCAGCGCGATACCGGCGATCGGAAGTGACGAACTGGTCGTTGGGGGTTCATTTCTTGCCGAAGACGCCGGCGACGTAGGCCTGCCATTTGCCGCGTTTCTTCTCCTGTCCAGGCAGACGCGGCATCGCCTTGAACTGCGGTGAGGTCGTCTTGGCCTCGCCGTCTTCCGCCTTGTAGACCCGTACCCGTACATCGAACCAAGCCGCCTGGCCCGTCACCGGATCTGAGTTGGAGAGATGGTCCCCCGCCGCGCTGGGCGGAAGTTCCTCGGCGATGACATGATTCAACAGGAAGCCCTTGCGCGACTCGTCCGCGTCGGCGCTCAACCCCCAGGCACCCGATGCCTTGCCGATGGCATTCCAGGTCCAAACGGTGCCAGGCTCGACCGCCTCCGAGAAGCGGCACATACAGCGCACCTTGCCATGGGGCGACTCGACCCAGACCCAATCGCCATCCCCGAAGCCGTTCGAGAGTCCGACCCGAGGACTCATGAACAGATAGTTATGGCTATGGATCTGGCGCAGCCAGGCATTCTGGCTATCCCAGCTGTGATACATGGCCATCGGGCGCTGGGTTAGGGCGTTGAGCGGATAGCGCCGGGTGTCGATCAGCTGAGACTCCAGCGGATCGTAATAGAAGGGCAAGGGATCGAAGAAGGTCTCGACCCGCTCGCGCAGACGCTCGGGCGGAATCCGCCCCGGCCACTTGCCCTGGGCCGCGAGCCGGAACTTCTGCAGCACCTCGGAATAGAGATGCAGATTGATCGGCTCGGCATAGCGGATCATGCCGTGCGCGCGTGCCCAGTGCAGATAGCCCTTGTTCCAGTTGCGCATGTACTGGTAATTGCGCGGCAGCTCGTAATGGAAGACGCAACCGTTCTGGGCATACATCTCCCACTGGCGCGGATTGGGCTCGCCCTTGAGCACCTTGTCGCCGCTCTGACCGCGCCAACCGGCCAGGAAACCGATACCCGAACCAGGCGAGGTCTCGTAATTGACGACGAAGTCGGGATAGTCGCGGAATTTACGGCTGCCGTCTTCCTTGGTGAACGCTGGCAGCTTGAGCCGCGACCCGAGTTCGACCAACACATCCTGGAAGGGCTTGCAGTCGCCCTTGGGCGGCAGGATCGGAATCCGCACCGCATCGACCGGTCCATCGAATTCGGAGATGGGACGGTCGAGCATGGAGAACGCATCGTGGCGCTCCAGATAGCTGGTGTCCGGCAGCACCAGATCGGCAAAGGCCACGGTCTCAGAGGCAAAGGTGTCGCACACCACCAGAAAGGGGATCTTGTATTCGCCGTTCGGATGCTTGTCGACCAGCATCTTGCGCACCTCGACCGTGTTCATGGTCGAGTTCCAGGCCATATTGGCCATGAAGAGAAAGAGCGTGTCGATCGGATAGGGGTCGCCGCGCCAGGCGTTGGTGATGACGTTGTGCATCAACCCGTGAACCGAGAGCGGATACTCCCAGGAGAAGGCCTTGTCGAGACGCACCGCCTCGCCGTCCGCGTCGACGAAGAGATCGTCGGGCTTGGCCGGCCAACCGAGCGGCATCCCATCGAGCGGGGTGTTCGGCTGCACCGCCTCGGGACCATGCGGCGGCTTGGGACAAGGTGGAATGGGGCGCGGAAAGGGTGCCTTGTGTCGAAAGCCACCGGGACGATCGATGGTCCCGAGCAGGGTCATCAGGATGCCGAGGGTCCGAATCGTGTGAAAGCCATTGGAATGCGCAGCCAGTCCGCGCATGGCATGGAATGAAACCGGATTGCCCGTGACCGACTCATGCTCGTTGTCCCAACAGTCGGTCCATTTGATCGGCAGCTCAATCTTCTGATCCCGCGCCGTGACGCCCATCTCGTGGGCCAGACGACGGATGGTCTCGGCTGGAATACCGGTGATCGGCGCCGCCCATTCCGGGGTGTATTGCTCGACCCGCTCCTTCAGCAGCTGGAAGGACGGCTTGACCGGCGTGCCATCGGGGAGCACGTAGCTGCCCATGAGACGCGGATCGGCACCAGGCGTGTGGGTGCTGATAGGGCCGTTGATGTCGCGATCCCACCAGAGCTTGTTCTGCGGATCGAAACAGCCCTCCTCCACATGCATCTCGGCACGATAGAAGAGACCGTGATTCTCACGCTCCGGGTCGTCCACGACCAGCTCGGCCGAGTTGGTGTACTGAACCAGGAACTCGCGGTCGAAGAGTCCCTTGCTGATGATCTCGTGGACGATAGCCAACAGCAGGGCGCCGTCGGTGCCCGGCTTGATCGGCACCCACTCGTCAGCGATCGCCGAGTAGCCGGTGCGAATCGGATTGATCGACACGAAACGCCCGCCACGCCGTTTGAACTCGGAGATGGCGATCTTGAGCGGGTTGGAGTGATGGTCCTCGGCGGTGCCGATCATCACGAACAGCTTGGAGCGCTCGAGGTCCGGCCCGCCGAACTCCCAGAAGGAGCCCCCCATGGTATAGATGAGACCCGCAGCCATGTTGACCGAGCAGAAGCCGCCGTGCGCCGCATAGTTCGGTGTCCCGTACTGCTTGGCGAAGAGTCCGGTCAGGGCCTGCATCTGATCGCGACCGGTGAAGAGCGCGAATTTCTTGGGGTCCTCGGCGCGCAGCTTGGCGAGACGCTCTTCGAGCATTCCGAACGCCTCATCCCAGGAGATCACCTCGAAGGCGCTCTCGCCACGCTCGGCACCCGGCTTGCGCCGCAGCGGTTTGGTGATCCGCCCCGGCGAATACTGCTTCATGATCCCCGAACTGCCCTTGGCGCAGATGACGCCCTTGTTCAACGGGTGCTTGGGGTTGCCATCGATGTAGCGGACCTCGCCGTCGCGCAGGTGGACACGGATGCCGCATCGGCAGGCGCACATGTAACACGTCGTTTCCTTGACCTCGACCCGGCCGATCGTGCTGTCCGAGTGGCTGACTGGATCCTGCATGGGGACACCTTCTGGCGGAATGCGGCGATAGATTTACCGCATTCTAATATTCGCGCAGTGGATGTTTCAAACCCACGCAATACTCGGCATTGATTTCGCCAAAAAAGAAAAAGGGCCGCAAGCGGCCCTTTTCGAGATCGACGAGCGGTGCGTGCCTCAAGCGGCGTCGCGATACTCGACCGGCAGCCAGCTGCTCAGACGCTCGCGCTCCTGATTGAAATCCAAGGTGAAGAAGTGATTCAGCACCTCCAGCGCCTCGTCCAAGTCCTCGCAGGGCCACTCGTTGGTGACCGTGCGGCAATTCCAATCCTCGACGTGGAAGCAGCAATGGCAGCCCTTCGCAGCGCCTTCGGCGTCGAAGCGCAGTTTGAATCCGGTCGATGTGCGGGGATCCCATTTGTAGCGGATCGCGTTTTCGGTTGCATCAAACATGTCTGGACCTTCTCGGAATTTGGTTCATGAAGTCGGTAGTCCCACCCGAGACACCGCCAGAGCTGCCATCAAACCCCCGCCGAAACAAACAAACAACACGCTTGTATCATTTAGGCTGCATGCAGCATCTCATGGTTTAATTCTAGTACCAAAACGCAACAGTTGACAACCGGGATTTGCACCCATTCGCGATAAAAAATGTGATGGATTAAGACTTATCAAGAATCCATAACCAAAGGCCGGATTAACGAATTGCGTATCGATCAGCCGGAAGCTCGTATCAATTTCACAACAAAACGTGTGGTAAAAGCATACGCAGCCCTGATAACACGGAGACCGGCCCGACGACCTAACCGACGGTACCATCGGTTTCGGACTTATCTGTTGCGAGAAAGTGTTTTTGAGCCTTTAAAAGCAAGCACTCGGCCAATCCAAACCGAGCGGATCATCGGGATTCACGTGCGACATGAAGTTCCGGGCACGATCATGATGGGTGACCTTGTAGACGAGCCCCATCCAGTTGCCGAGCACCCCTTCGGCCGTGTCGTGCCAGGTATTGTGCAGCCCATGGAGGATTAGATCCTCCGGAAACTCGGGCATTTCGCACCCTTGATCCAGGGCCGCGAGCACATGGGCTCGGTGCTCGTCGAGAATGGCGCCTGCCTGCACCCCGAAATAGTTTTCCGGGAATGGCGGGTAGTCCGGTCGCGCACCGACGGCAAACCGCCTGACCTCGCGCTTGTACTCCTTGAGCAGCGAAACAGTGTCGTATTCAGGATGTCCCTGAAAGAAGACCTGGCGGAAGCCGTCGGGACTCACCGCCAGATGAACCCCGGCCTCATCGCTCCCTGCAAGCACGCTCAGACCAGCGGCCTCGAACTGCTCGCGACTAATGTCGTTGAAGCGCGAATGGGGTACGTCGAAGCGCGTATTCACGTTGCTGACCAACGGATGGGTACGCGCCAAGACGCGATGCGAGAAGACGCCCCAACGCTTCTCGGGCAACCGCCGACGACGCTGGTCATAGCGGAACTGCATGACGGCATGGGTGGCGAGACAGGAACAGAGCGTGGAACAGACGTTCTCGTAGGCCCAATCGACCACCTCGATCAACGGCTGCCAAAAGGGCTCGTCGGCAAGCTCGGGACCCGAGACATTGGCGCCCGTAATGATGAGCGCATCCAGCCCCTCCTCACGAACCCGCTCGAACGGCTCGTAGAAGCGAGCGATATGGGCGCTCGCCTCCGGGCCGCGTTCAAGACCACTCAAGCTGAATGGATGGACGTAGAACTGCGCGATCTGGTTGCTCTGCCCAATCAAGCGGAAGAACTGGCGCTCGGTCGCGGCCAGGGCCGCGTCGGGCATCATATTGAGCAAGCCCACGTGCAATTCCCGAATGTCCTGCTGCAACGCCAGATCGGGCGGAAGGATCTGCTGCCCCTCCTCGCGCAGACGGGCGAAGGTGGGCAGGTCGTTGTGGGCGACGATCGGCATAGTCTTGGCGTTCCTCTATTTCACGCTCGGGAACCGTCCAGCAAGAGACCTCCGAAGTCTCGTGGACGCGCAGTCATACGCATCACCGAGGCTTCACGCGCGAAAACTCGCGCGGCCACACCGGGTCGCCCTGCTCTTGAAACGCCAGCCGCACCCAGAGATCGGGAAGCAATCGATGGACACTCAATGTAGAGAACACCGTTCTCTAAATCACACAATTGGGCGCCATCGGCTACCGCCGATGGCGCTAAGGGTCAGGACCGGACCGTCTCGGCCTTTGCGATCGCCGACTCGATCAAGAGCAGGAAGTCCTGCTCGTCACGAACCTGGGCCACGTCCTCGGACGACACCGTATAACCATACGGACGCGCGATCGCCTCGTATCGAGGCACCCGCGAATGGAAGAGACGCGGGAAAACCCAGCGCGTAAAGTCGTCCGGATCGATCTCGGCGACATAGTCGAGCGACTTGAGGGCGAGATAATCCTTGACGGCGACCTGCAGGAACTCGGGACGATAGTAAAGCGGCTTCGGGTCGGCCTGGGCACGCTGGATGAGCTTGATCTCGTCCACCTCCGGCACCCGGATATAGAGTATCAAGCTGTGCTTGGCGAGCATCTCGATGACCCGCGGCTCGTCGAGCTCGCACAGACTGCCGCCCACGTCATTGACCAAATGGGCATAGCTGTAGATGTCCTGCGCCTTGCGCACGAAATCCGGGAGGTCGAGCATGGCGGCGATCTCGGCCTCGCGATAGAGCGCCTGGCGCCGGTTGAACTCGTCCAGCGGCAGGCCGCCCTGCTCGGGATTGCCGAGCTTGCCGATGAAACTCAGCACGGGTCCCAGGTCGGTGACCTTGATATTGTTGCGGATGGCGATCCAGTCCCGACGCAGTAATTCGCGCAGGAAAGGCTCGCGCATCGCCTGGGCCTTGATGAGGTCGAGGATCGGCTCATCCAGATAGCGGGTACCGATCCGGTAGTCACCCGAATAGTGGAACCAGTCGTTGCGACGCAGCATCGCCGACAGGTAGGTTTTGCCCACCCCGGACATGCCGAGCAGGGTCACGCATTTGTGCTTCCAGGCGCGGAATTCGTCGACCGAGAACTTCAAGGATCAGGACTCCATTAGGCGATGATTGGGATGCAGGACAAACGACCGCAGACCTCGACCAACATGTGCCGAGCCTATCGGGACCAGCCAACCCGCAGAAGGATCGATGGTAATGCAGCACCCGCCACGCTGACCAGAGACGCCAGCCCAGGAACGCCAGACGGCCGACCCGCTCAACGCCGCGCCTCCAGCGCCTCCCAGCGCGCATAGGCGTCTTCCAGGATCGATTCGACCTCCGCCAGACGCTCCTTGACCCGCACCACCTCGCCCGAATCGCCCTGATAGAGTGCAGGATCGGCCATGCGCGCCTGCAGGTCGGACTGCTCCGATTCGAGCGATTCGATACGCGACGGCAACTCGGCCAGCTCGCGCGTTTCCTTATAGCTGAGCTTATCCGCTGTCCGTTTGGGGCTGGCCGGTTCGACGGGCGGTATCGCCTTCGACTTGGGTTCGAGATCCGGCTTCGGGGCCGGACGCTGGCGCAGCCAGTCCTCGTAGCCGCCGATATAGTCGCGCACAAGGCCGTCGCCCTCGAACACCAGGGTGCTGGTCACGACGTTATCCAAGAGCGCGCGGTCGTGGCTGACCAGCAGCAGGGTGCCATTGAACTGGACCAGCAGCTCTTCGAGCAACTCCAGCGTCTCGGCATCGAGATCGTTGGTCGGCTCGTCGAGCACCAGCAGGTTGGCCGGACGGGTGAAGAGCTTGGCCAGCAGCAGCCGATTGCGCTCGCCGCCCGAGAGCGCCTTGACCGGCTGTCGCGCACGCTCCGGGGTGAAGAGGAAATCCTTGAGATAAGAGAGGACGTGCCGGCTGGCGCCCTCAACCTCGATCTGATCGCTACCGCCTGCGACATTGTCCTGGACGCTTTTCTCCAGATCGAGCTGATCGCGCATCTGGTCGAAGAAGGCCACCTGCAGGTTGGTGCCACGCCGGATGAGGCCCTGCTGCGGCTCCAGATCCCCGAGCAACAGCTTGAGCAACGTACTCTTGCCCGCGCCGTTCGGACCGATGATGCCGATCTTATCACCGCGCAGAATTAGCGTGTTGAGGCCCCGAATCACCGGACGCTCGCCCCAGCTGTAGCCGACATCCTCGGCCTCGGCGACCAATTTTCCAGAGCGATCGGCCTCTGTCATACGCAGCCGCGCGGTCCCTTGCAATTCGCGCCGCTGAAGACGCTCGTCGCGCATCGACTTGAGTGCGCGGACACGCCCCTCGTTGCGGGTTCGCCGCGCCTTGATGCCCTGACGGATCCAGACCTCCTCCTCGGCCAGCTTGCGGTCGAACTGCTCGGCCGCCAGCGCCTCGGCATGCAGCCGCTCCTCGCGACGCCGCAGATAGTTGGCATAATTGCCGGGCCAGTCGGTGATGTGGCCGCGATCGAGTTCGAGGATGCGGGTGGCGACGCGCTGCAGGAACCGGCGGTCATGGGTCACGAACAGCAACGATCCGGAAAAGCCGAGGAGGAACTCCTCCAGCCAATCGATGGATTCGATGTCCAGATGGTTGGTCGGCTCGTCGAGCAGCAGCAGATCCGGCTCGATGACCAGGGCGCGCGCCAGCAGAACGCGACGCTGAAGACCTCCGGAGAGTGATTCGAATCGGGCCTCGGCATCCAGCCCCAAGCGCGAGATGACACGCTCGGTACGCTGCTCGATCTCCCAGCCTCCCTGGTCGTCGAGCTGATGCTGAAGCCGCGCGAGATGCGCCAACTGCTCCTCCGTGGCATTGGTCCCGAGCGCGTGCGACAGCGTGAAATACTGCTGCACGACCGAACCCAGCTCGCCCAAGCCATCGGCCACCACCTCGAAGACGCTCGCCGTCTTGCCGCGCGGGACCTCCTGCGCCAGCGTGGCGATCCGCAG
This sequence comes from Thiorhodococcus fuscus, assembly GCF_042682685.1. NCBI lineage: Bacteria > Pseudomonadati > Pseudomonadota > Gammaproteobacteria > Chromatiales > Chromatiaceae > Thiorhodococcus > Thiorhodococcus fuscus. The sequence goes on along the minus strand of NZ_JBHUHX010000001.1, from coordinate 121,368 downwards.
CCCCTGAGCGCGCCGCAATTGGCCGCCGTCGGCCTGCACCTCGCCCGTAATGATCTTGAGCAGGGTGGATTTTCCCGCACCGTTGCGGCCGATCAGACAGATCCGCTCTCCCCGGTCGATGGTGAATGAGACCTCATCCAGGAGCGGAGGAAGACCGTAGGACAAGCTGATCGTGTCGAGACTGAGCAATGACATCTGAATTCCAGAAAATTGAACGTGCGATGGAGCAAGGGGTCTGAAGCCGATATCCGGTCGAGAGTAGAGAGGGCGACCGGGTGACGCAACCTCAGCCCAACCCCGCGCCCTTGCGATATGTCAATGACAGGATTCGCCCGGACGCCACTCGGGGCAAATCGGTTACTATTCGCAGATCGCGCGCGCCGTAACGAGACGCGCATGCCTAAGGGATCAACCTAACCCGATGACGAAGAGTGTGACTTTACGGGACGCCTGGTCGGGCGAAGCCAATTGTCTGAATTGTTCCCTGCGCACATCGGTCTTGTTCGCCGGCCTGCAGGAACGGGACTTCGAGCGTATTCACGATCCCATCGATCAGTTCACCCTCAAGCCCGGCAACAATCTCTACCACGCCGGCGACCGGGGTGACTACATGTTCACCGTGCGTACCGGCGTGCTCAAGCTCGTCCAGTACCTGCCCGACGGCGGTCAGCGCATCGTGCGCATCGCACGCCCGACGGACGTGCTCGGACTGGAAGCCATCCTGGACGACGCCTATCACCACGATGCCGTCGCACTGCAGCTGACCGAGGTCTGCCGCTTCCCCGCCCGACTGGTCCGCGATCTGGGGGCGGAAACCCCGGAGCTGCACCGCGAACTCATGGCACGCTGGCAACGCGCGCTGAACGAGGCGGATGCCTGGTTGACCGAACTCTCCACCGGCTCGGCGCGCCAACGCGTGGCGCGACTGCTGCTGCGACTCGTGCGCGACCGCGAGACGAGCGAATGCCATCTCTTCAGCCGCGAAGACATGGGCGCCATGCTCGGGGTCACGACGGAGACCACCAGCCGCACCATCGCCGAGTTCAAGCGCCAGAGCCTGCTGGTCGAGACAACGCCCAACCTCTTCCTGCTGGATATCCCCAACCTGCGACGCATCGCCGAGGACTGAGGTCGCGGCCGGTTCTCGCCCCGCGAGACCCGGCACACCTCGGTGAATGTGCATCCCTGGTGGCCCGGAAACAAAACACCTCGACGGCTTGACTGATTTCAATGCCCGGGCCGGATACGACCGCTTAATCTGTCGCTCTTCCGTCGCACACGGCCGTTTCGTCTCGGCCGTCGCGGGAATCATGACCCTGAGTGGACCTCAGAGCGCCCCGCATCCGCATCGCTCTGCTGCTGTACTGGCCCCGGCCATCCTCCTGCCGCGCGACTCCATTGTCACCGCACTCGCCGTTGGAGCCCGCCATGAAACAGACGTTCTCAACCACAGAATATCCAGTCTTCACACTGGAATTCTCACGAAACGAGACCAGCTTCGATTCGGTGGACGCCATCTGCGGCTACTTCAGGGCCTGTATCGAGGCACACAGGGCCGCAGTCTTCATCGCCGAATTCGATCACCTCGCGCATACGATGAGTCTGCCCGAGGGACAGGTCGGGGATGAGATACGAGCGGCCAAGAACGTGGTCTTCTGTTTCGGCATCGCCTTACCCAGTCCGCAGGCGCTCGCCGGTCGACCGCGCTCCATCGGGGTGGCCGAGATCGAGCAAGGCTTCATGGTCACCTTCCTGGAGGCGCCCATGCCGATCGCAAACGCCGCCATGGAGGACTGGGCCAATGGCCTGCTCAAGGTCCAGAGCGCGGTCGCCTGATGTGACGGAAGCACCCATTTCATCATCCTTCATTTCGTGGAGTACGCGATGCGCATCGCTGTCACCAGCCAAAACTTCCGGACCATCACCGGCCACGCGGGCAAGACCCGGCGATTCCTCATCCTGGAAGCCGACGGCCGCTCGGAGCCGATCGAAATCGACCGGCTCGACCTCCAACCCAATATGTCGATGCACGATTATCAGGGAAACGATCATCCACTATTCGAGCTGGGCCTCGATGTCATCATCACCCAGAGCGCGGGGCGCGGCTTCATCGAGCGTATGGCCCAGCGCGGCATCCAGGTCCATGCCACGAGCCTCACCGACCCGCGCGACGCAGCCACCACCCTGGCTGCGGGTCGCCCCCTACCGATGGCACAACCGCACGCGCATGAACATGTTCAACTGAACGTTTCAAACAACTGACCAGATCACCGTTTGCCCCGCAGCACTTGCGATCGCGGGGCACACCCCCCATTTGGCTCTCCGCCTGAACGCCTGAACCGCGCCAGCCGTTCGACACCCAGGTATCCCGACCTATTCGCCATCCGTTGGATCCGCTCCGTTTCGCTCGGGCACCCCGGTTCCTATGTGTTGCGGTAGGTCATTTCTGATGATCCCCGACTCCTTTAGTCTGGACTCGAGCGCTGGGCAACCGGATTGCCGCCTCAGGCCCACGCAAGCCGGAACGCAGGGCCTCGGCACTCAAGCTGAATCATCCGCAAATCAGGTTTTCGTTCTCCAGGAGAATCGCTCATGCTCGACAGTTCCATGATCGAACTCTCGCGATGGCAATTTGCCGCCACGGCGATGTATCACTTTCTATTCGTTCCCCTGACACTGGGTCTCTCCTGGATTCTGGTGATCATGGAAAGCGTCTATGTCATGACCGGACGCGAGATCTACCGGGACATGACCAAGTTCTGGGGCAAGCTCTTCGGCATCAACTTCGCCCTGGGCGTCACCACCGGACTCACCATGGAGTTCCAGTTCGGCACCAACTGGGCCTACTACAGCCACTATGTCGGGGACGTCTTCGGCGCCCCGCTGGCGATCGAGGGCCTGATGGCCTTCTTCTTGGAATCGACCTTCATCGGTCTCTTCTTCCTCGGCTGGGAACGCCTGTCCAAGCGCCAGCATCTGACCGTCACCTTCCTCACCGCATTTGGCTCGAACCTGTCGGCACTCTGGATCCTGATCGCCAACGGCTGGATGCAAAACCCGGTCGGCTCCGAATTCAGCTATGAAACCATGCGCATGGAGATGACCAGCTTCGTCGATTTGGTCTTCAATCCTGTCGCTCAGGTGAAATTCGTCCACACCGTCGCTGCCGGCTATGTCACCGCCTCCATGTTCGTGCTCGGCATCAGCGCCTGGTACATCCTCAAGGGCCGCGACCTGGCGTTCGCCAAGCGCTCATTCTCGGTCGCGGTCGGCTTCGGCCTCGCCTCGATCTTCTCCGTCATCCTGCTCGGCGACGAATCCGGCTACGAGGTCGGCGACGTGCAGAAGGTCAAGCTCGCCGCCATCGAAGCCGAATGGGAGACCGAACCGGCCCCCGCCGCCTTCACGATCTATGGCGAACCGAGCAACGACGAGCAGGAAACGCGCAACGCGATCAAGATCCCCTGGGCACTGGGCCTGATCGCGACCCGCTCGCTCGATACCGAGGTGACCGGCCTCAAGGAACTCATGCGCGAGCATGAGGTGCGCATCCGCAGCGGCATGCTCGCCTATCAGTATCTCGAACGTCTGCGCGGCGGAGAGGACACCGCCGCGAATCGCGGGCTCTTCGAGGAACACAAGGACGACCTCGGCTATGGACTGCTGCTGAAGCGCTATACCGAGAATCCGGCCGAGGCCACCGAGGAACAGATCCAAATGGCCGTGAAAGACTCGATTCCCGAGGTCGCACCGCTGTTCTGGACCTTCCGCATCATGGTCGGCGCGGGTGTCTGGATGTTGCTTCTGCTCCTGCTCGGCTTCTACTACAACGCCAAACGCGTCATCCAAGAGAAACGCTGGCTGCTGCGCCTCTTCCTCATCAGTATCCCCGTACCCTGGATCGCCGCCGAAACCGGCTGGTTCGTCGCCGAGTTCGGCCGTCAGCCTTGGGCGATCGGCGAGGTCCTGCCGACCAGCATCGCCTCATCGAGCCTCACCGCAAACGACATCATGATCAGCCTCTCGGCCTTCATCCTCTTCTACACCGGGCTCTTCGTGATCGAGATGTTCCTCATGTTCAAGTTCGCCCGCCTCGGCCCCAGCTCGCTGCACACCGGGCGCTACCACCACGAGCGCGGCAATCTCCACGCCGGAGGCATGCCACCCGCGACCGCCCCTCAGAAACCGGCCGAATAAGCCCAGGAGGAAAGATCATGATCCTCGATTACGAAACGCTGAAGTTCATCTGGTGGGTTCTGGTCGGCGTGCTGTTCATCGGCTTCGCCGTCACCGACGGACTCGACATGGGGGTGGGCGCACTGCTCCCATTCCTCGGCAAGAACGACCTGGAGCGGCGCGTCATCATCAACACGGTGGGGCCGCACTGGGACGGCAATCAGGTCTGGCTGATCACGGCCGGAGGCGCCATCTTCGCAGCCTGGCCGATCGTCTATGCCTCGGCCTTCTCGGGCTTCTATTTCGCCATGCTGCTGGCGCTATTCGCGCTCTTCTTTCGGCCGGTCGGGTTCGACTACCGGAGCAAGATCGCCGATCCGCGCTGGCGTAACGCCTGGGACTGGGGGCTGTTCGTCGGAGGCGCCGTGCCCGCGCTGGTGTTCGGCATCGCCTTCGGCAACCTGCTGCAAGGCGTACCCTTCCATCTGGACGGCATGTTGCGCCCCTACTACAGCGGCAGTTTCTTCGGCCTACTGAACCCCTTCGCCCTACTCGCAGGCGTCGTCAGCGTCGGCATGCTGGTCATGCATGGCGCCATCTGGCTACAACTGCGCACCGCCGACCCCGTGTCGAGCCGCGCCAAGGTCGCAGTGAAAAGGGCCGGCCTGGTGACGATCGGGGCCTTCGCATTGGCCGGAGTCTGGCTGAGCCTCGGAATCGACGGCTTCCGCGTCGTCGCCATGCCCGCGCTCGACGCCACGCCCAATCCGTTGACCAAGGAGGTCGTTCAGGAATCGGGCGCCTGGCTGTCCAACTACGCCAACTATCCTTGGACGCTGGCCTTCCCGCTACTGGGATTCGGTGGACTGGCGCTCGCGATTCTCGCCTCCATGTCGAATCGTGCCGGACTCGGCCTCGTCGCCAGCAGCCTCGGCCTGACCGGGATCATCGTGACTGCGGGGGCCGCCATGTTCCCCTTCATCATGCCGTCGAGCACCAACCCCAATAGCAGCCTGATCGTCTGGGACGCGGTGTCGAGCCACCTGACGCTGACGGTGATGTTCTGGGCCGCCGTCATCTTCGTGCCACTGATCATCGGCTACACCACCTGGACCTACACCAAGATGTGGCGTCGCGTGACGGTCGAGGAGATCGAGGCGCAGGACCATCTGGCCTACTGAAACCGGACCGGGTCTTCGTCGCGGCGAACCCGGCCTTCGCGGCCGGGCCGCCGGACGGACGATAGCCCTGGGATCACCGCAGATTGAGAGGAAAACGCGATGTGGTACTTCTCGTGGATCTTGGGCGTCCTTCTGGCGCTCGCATTCGGCATCGTCAACGTCATGTGGTACGAATCGGAGCAATTCGCCGGCCCCGCCTCGGATGACGATCACGCCCCAAATTGATGCCTGAACAGGTCGGGCGGACGTCCGCCCGACCTATCGAATGGAGACTCAGCTCGCCCGAATGGGGATGATGACGATATCGACGCGGCGATTCAGACGCCGCCCCTCCTCCGTATTGTTGCTCGCCACCGGCCGCGTCATTCCATAGCCACGCGACTCCATGCGCCCCGGGTTGACCCCGCTGCTCGCCAGATAGTTCTCGACGGAGACCGCACGACGTCGCGAGAGGTCCATGTTGTACTGGGCGGCCCCCGTGTTGTCGGTGTGCCCCGCGATCGCCAGCTGGGTCTTGCCGTACTTGTTCACGACCCCCGCGATTTTGTCCATGGTGCTGTAGAAGGCCGGTTTGATACGATCCGAATCCACCTCGAAGCTCGTGGCGCCGGTCATACCGACCAGCAGCTGATCGTCGGGCAGCTTCTCGACCCAGATCACGCCGCTCGCGATCTCCGGGGCGAGCACCCGCTCGAAATCCTGCCGCTGCTGATCCATGTAGGCGCCCACGGCCGTTCCTAACAGGGCGCCACCGACCGCGCCGATCAAGGCGCCCTTGCCCGCATCGGCGCTCAATGAGCCGATCAGCGCCCCCGCAGCCGCGCCAGTTGCCGTACCGATCGTAGCGCCCCGGCCAGTCTCGGTCATACCAGAACCATCGGCCGCACAACCAGAGACGAGTACGGCGACGGTCGCCGAAACGATCAGGCGTTTCGAGATAGCAGGACTCATTGATGCCCCCTTCAGTAGATTGAGGTATGGAGTAATTGATCCAGAGCCGGGCAGCACAACGAGACGCCGCACAGATGCTGGAGCAGCCCGAAATCGGGCCTGGCCCAATAAAAGACGGGCGCTCCAGGCATCATAACTGATGTCCGCATGGCTCAGCGGCAAGAACTGACGACGGCAGACAGGACGCATTGACACCCCCTAGATCCTACAAACCCGTCAGCCCCTTCAGCGTCAGAATCGCCAAGGCGGTCACGACGCTCGCCCTGAGCAATCCGTTCCTCGATTCGGCGTCGGACATCAACACCTCGATGGCGTAGAAGAGAATGATGGCGCCTAGCGCCAGCCAGCCGACACGCTCATACAAGGGTGCACTCAGATTGGGTACGACGACGGCGACGACCAGGATGAGGACATCGAGCGAATTGACCTGAAAACCGGTCTTGGAAAATCGCACCCAAATCGCCGTCAATCCGCCAAACAGGCCAAAGGCCGCAAAGGCCCAGGATTTATGGGATTCGATCGCGGAGATGCTCGACATGAAATAGACGACGGCGACCGCAATCACATAGGCGGCCAGCCGCTCGCCCCAGAACCGCCAACTCGGCGGCAGCCAAAACCCGAGCATCAGGAACACCAGCAGGAGACCCGAAAGGGTCGCCACATCCGAGCTGACATCCGGTGCGATCACCGCGCCGGCCACCAGGGTCGAGGAAACCGCGATAGCGAGAAATCGAGAGGCCCAGATTGCCACATACCTGCCGACCAACTCCGTCGATCGGCGTCCATCCGAATCGACATCCAGATCGACCCGATCGGGACCCTGCCCCGAACGGGATGCGCGCACCGACAAGACGCAGAGGGTATAGAGCAGACCCGCAGAGAAACCGGCATAAACGGCCAGGAGCACCAGGTCGGCGCTAAAGCGCAACACATAGGCCAACAGAATGAGAAACAACTGAGCGCCATAGATGCTCACGACCGCCTGGTACTGATTCCAGCCCAACCCCAACAATCGGTGGTGCAGATGCAAGCGGTCTGGCGAAAAGGGCGATCGGCCATCCGCGATGCGGCGAATCATGACCGAGAGCGTATCCAGAATCGGCAGCCCGAGAATCAGCACCGGAACCACCTTGCTGACCGCCGTGTCAGGACGCTGGGTCACAATCAGGGCGATCACGGCGGTGCTGAACCCGAGAAACTGACTCCCGGTGTCCCCCATGAAGATCTGGGCCGGATTGGTGTTGAAACGCAGAAACCCGAATATCGCACCCATGATGGCGAAGGAGACCATGAGCGCCGCCGAATCCTCGCATTCGTAGGCAAGAACTGCGAGCGCCCCCAGTGCAAGCAGACTCAAACCGCCCGCGAGCCCATCGAGGCCATCGGAGAGGTTGACGGCGTTGGTCAGCCCGACCAGCACGAGCAGGGTCAAAGGCAGGCCCAGCCAACCCGGCAGTGGATCAAGCCCCAAGAAGGGGATCCGATCGATCAGCACCCCACCGAGCAACACCACGACGAGTGCCGACACCAGCTGTCCCAGCAACTTCAGCCGGTAGTCGAGGTTGAACCGATCGTCCAGGATCCCGAACCCGAAGATCACAACCGACCCCAGCACCCAGGCGAGCAGATCGGGTCGCATCGGCACCCACAGAAGAATCGGCGTCAAGGCGCCGATGACGATCGCGATCCCACCCGTTCGAGGAATGGCGCGGCTATGAATCTTCCGATCGCCCGGCTGATCCGTCATACCGAGCCGACCGGCGAAACGCGACAGCGGTGGGACCAACAGCATCGAGATGAACAAAGCCACGAGCAATACGTAGATGGCTTGCATATTCAGATAGGCACCGAATTGCCCGTCGACGTCCAGCTGAGGGAAGGATACGCCTGAGGAAACGCCCAGCTGCCAGCCAGCCTCAGCGCAGACACGGAGATGACAGCAAAAGCGTCGAAAACGCGCCTGTATGGCACAGTCCCCGGCCCAAGGCCCCCAGATGGAGGATTCGAATCTCGGTCGGCGTCCATTATAGATGGGGCGCCATACGTGTTTCCCTCAAGTCATGGACAAGTAACACCTGTCACCACTCAGAAGGCCCGTTCGTCAATCGGCGTTCTCACAACCCCAGTTCGCGCCATCGCCCCTGAAGGCGCTTGATCGACACCGGCACGGGCGTTCCAAGCTGCTGGGCAAACAAGGAGACGCGCAACTCTTCGAGCAACCAGCGGATCTCGTCGAGACGGGGATCCTGACGTCCAGCCGCCTGGGCCGCCCTGTCGCGCTCGCGCCAACGAGTATTGACCTCGGCCATCTCCGCCATCCACTGACGATCCCGACCAGGGGCATGACCCAACCGCTCGATGCGCTGCTCGATCGCCTTGAGATAGCGCGGATACTCCTTGAGACGCCTGTAAGCCACCCGCTGCGTGAAACCGCGAAAGACGAGCGCGTCCAGCTGCTCGCGGATATCCATCACCGACGGCATCCAGTTGACCTGAGTGATCGCTGAAAGCTGCTTGCGCAAGGACTGATAGCCAGCGAGGATGCCGCCGATCAGGACGCCAACCTCCTTGGCCGTCCCGAAGAGATGCGACTTGCGCTCCGCCAATCGCTGCTCGAAGACGGACTGCCCCCGAATCGGCGGCAAATCCTCGACAAAGGTCAGATCCAGCGCGAGCGCGACCAGTTCGTCGGCCAGATCAGGCTCCTTACCGCCACCGGAAGACGCACTCACGGCGCTTACGGGCGGCTTGGGTGCCTTGGCGTACTGCAATCGCATTCGATCGAGATTGGGCAGATCCTTGCGCAACCGACGCAGATCCGCACCAAGATGCAGCATGAACAGCCGTCTGAGCCCATCGCGCTGGACCAGCGCCGCACTCTCGGCCGAATCCAGCACCTGGATCGCCACAGAATCCCCACGATCGACCAAGGCCGGAAACCCACGCAACCGGATACCGGCGCGGGTCAGATCCACATGTTCGGGCAGATCGCCGAAATCCCAACGGGTGATGCCCTCGCGCTCCAGTCCGCTGGTTGGGATGTGGGCGAAACCCTCCTGGGCCTGACCGCCGAACTGACGTTTGAGCCGGACCGGATCGTCCCCGACGGCGAGCCGCTTCCCGGACTCGTCGACGAGACGGATCTTCATCCGCAGATGCTCGGGAATATCGCTCTGATCCCAGACATCCTCCGGCACCTGGACCCCAGTCATGGCCTTGAGCGCCTCGCCCAGCGCCTGGATCAGGGGACGATCAGAGGGCTCAAGCCGAGCCGCCAGCCGGGCGGCCGTATCCGGGATGGGCACGAACGCCTTGCGCAGCTGCTTGGGCAGACCGCGCAGCAAGGCGGTGATGCGCTCCTCGATCAGCCCCGGCACCAGCCACTCCAAGCGCTCGGGCGAGATCTGATTGATCAGCGGCAGCGGGACCACCAGGGTCACGCCATCAGCCGCATGGCCCGGGTCGAAATGGTATTCCAGAGGCAGCGCGGTCGCCCCCACCTGGAGACTGTCGGGAAATGTCTGCTGAGTGATGTCCGCCGCCTCGTGGCGCATCAGGTCGGACATGCGCATGTGCAGAATCTTGGGATCCTTCCTCGACGCCTTCTTCAGCCACTGCTCGAACAGCGGCTTGGAATAGATGCCGCTCGGGATCCGCTCGGCATAGAAGGCATAGATGGATTCCTCGTCGACCAGGATGTCGCGCCGTCGCGACTTGGCCTCCAGATGATGAACGTACTCGATGAGGTCGAGGTTGTGCCGCCAGAAGGGCGCGCGGGTATCGAAGTCGCCCTCGGCCAGACCGAAGCGCAGAAAGATCTCGCGCGACTCCGCCGGATTGATTGGACCGTAGTTGACACGCCGCTTGGGCACCAGGGTGACGCCGTAGAGCATCACCTTCTCGAAGGCCGCGACCTGCCCCGACTTAGCCTGCCAGTGCGGCTCCGAATAGCTGCGCTGGACCAGGTGCCGCCCGGCCTCCTCCACCCAGGTCGGCTGGATCTTGGCGGCGATGCGCCCGTACTGGCGCGTCGTCTCGACCCGCTCCGCGACCATGACCCACTTGGGCGGCTTGGCGAAGAGTGCCGAACTGGGATGGACTAAGAAGCGACTGTTGCGCGCCCCCTGGAATTCGCGCTCGGCCTCGCGGAAGCCGATGTTGCCGAGCAAACCCGCCAGCAGGGCGCGATGGATCTTTTCGGAGCTATCAGCCTCCAGCTTCCTGCCTCCAGCCTGAGGCTGCAGCTCCTGAGCTGGAGGCTGGTGGCTGGCCGCTGAAAGCTGAAAACCCATCTCCAACATCTGCTCGCGCAGCTGGGCGTGGATGTCGCGCCATTCCTGCACCCGGTTCCAGGACAGGAAGTGCCGCTGGCACAGCTTGATGAACTTGTTGCGCGAGAGCGCCTTGCGTTCCTTCTCGATGAAGCGCCAGAGATTGAGGAAGGTGAGGAAGTCCGAGTCCTCGTGGGCGAAGGTGGCATGGATCTCATCGGCCGCCTGCTGCTTGTCGAGCGGACGCTCGCGCGGGTCCTGGACGCTGAGCGCGGCGGCGATGACCAGCACCTCCTCCAGACAGCGATGCTCGGTGGCAGCCAGCAGCATGCGTCCGATCCGGGGATCGACCGGTAGCCGCGCCAGCTGACTGCCCAGCTGGGTCAGATCGCCCTTGTCGTCGATCGCCCCCAGCTCCTCGAGCGTGCGGTAGCCGTCCGACACCAAGCGCGAGTCGGGCGGATCCACGAAGGGGAAGCGCTCGATGGCCCCGAACCCCAGCAACTTCATCTGCAGGATGACCGAGGCCAGGTTGGTGCGGGCGATCTCGGGCTCGGTGAACTCGGCGCGGGACTGGAAGTTGTCCTCGCTGTAGAGCCGGATGCAGATGCCCGAGGCGACGCGACCGCAGCGCCCCTTGCGCTGGTCGGCGCTGGCCTGGGAGACACGCTCCACCGGCAGCCGCTGGACCTTGGTGCGATGGCTGTAGCGGCTGATGCGGGCGAAGCCCGGATCGATCACATAGTGGATGCCGGGCACGGTGAGCGAGGTCTCGGCCACGTTCGTGGCGAGCACCACGCGCCGGGTGCTGTGCGAGTGGAAGATGCGCGCCTGCTCCTGCGGCCCCTGACGGGCGAACAAGGGCAGGACCTCCGTCGAGGGCGGATGGTGCTTGCGCAGTGTCTCGGCGGTCTCGCGGATCTCGCGCTCGCCCGAGAGAAACACCAGCACGTCGCCCGGGCCGCTCTGCGCCAGCTCCTTCACCGCGTCCGAGATCGCCAGCTGCATGGCGTCGTCGCGCTCGGCCGCGCTCTCCTCCTCGGGCGGGCGGTAGCGCACCTCGACCGGATAGGTCCGGCCCGAGATCTCGACGATGGGCGCCGGATTGCCCTGCCCGTCCGCGAAATGCTTGGCGAAGCGCTCGGGATCGATGGTCGCCGAGGTGACGATGATCTTGAGATCCGGCCGCCTGGGCAGGATGCCGCGCAGATAGCCGAGCAGGAAGTCGATGTTGAGACTGCGCTCGTGGGCCTCGTCGATGATGAGGGTATCGTATTCAGTGAGGAAGCGGTCCTGCTGGATCTCGGCGAGCAGCATGCCGTCGGTCATCAGCTTGATCGCCGTCTCCGGGCGCACCCGGTCGTGGAAGCGCACCTTGTAGCCGACCAGACCGCCGGTCTCGGCGCCCAGTTCCTGCGCCACCCGTCCGGCCAGGGTGCGCGCGGCGATACGCCGCGGCTGGGTATGGCCGATGCGCCCGGCGATCCCGCGCCCGAGTTCGAGACAGATCTTGGGCAGCTGGGTGGATTTGCCCGAGCCGGTCTCGCCGCACAGCACGACCACCTGATTGCGCGCGATCAGCTTGGCCACCTCCTCGCGGCGCTCGCTGACCGGAAGCTCGGGCGGATACAGGATCTCGGGCACCGAGGTGCGCCGCTGCTCCAGGAGCGCCTGGGAACGACGGATATCCTGCCACAGCTTGTCCAGGCCCTGATCGCAGGGCTGTCCGGCACGCTGACGCTTGCGCAGACCGCGCAGCCGTGCCTGCACGCCATGCCGGTCGCGGATCAGACAAGCGTCGAGATCCGCCTCGGTGGGAAACTGGGAGGCGTCGGGTAAAACGGCAGTCATCGAAAGAATACACCGCAGGCCGCGAGCGCAGCACCCGCGGATGTGAAGATAAAATCAGGCCTCGGCAATCGCGAAATCGAAGCCCATCTCCGGGCTGGGCGGCTGCACGTAAGGCCCCTGAATCAGATCCACGCCCGCCCCATAGAGACGTGCGATGGTAACGGGTCCGTCCACGCCTGTCGCGATCACCTTCGCCCCGGATGCCTTGACGGACTGAATCAGCCAGGCGATCGCATCCAGCTCCGGCCCCTGCACCACGCGTCGCCCGATGCGCACGAAGCTCGACGACAGCGCCTGCAGCACCCGCGTGCTCTGTTCGCTGAAATCGACCCCGTTGAGACAGACCCGTATGCCGAGCCGCGCGAGCTGGCGGGCACGGCGAATGGCCAGCTCCAGATGTCGGTCTACATCCGCCACCTCGAACTGCAGAACGGGACGCAGCCGAATCAGATCGCGCGCATTGATCTGATCGCGCAGCCAAACGACCCAGTTATCGTCCGCGATCCCCTCTGGAGACTGGTGGATGAAGAGCTGCACCGGGCGCCGTTGGTCGAGCCGCGCCTTGAGCGCATCCAGTCCGGCGAGCAGAATCCTGTGATCGAGATGCGCGGACAACCCCGCCTTGGCCGCAATCGGGATGAACTCGCCTGGCCCGAGCAGTTCGCCATCGCCGATCAAAAGACGCGGCGTCAGCTCGTAACGCTCGCCCATCAGACCGGTCAGCGCGACCATGGGTTCATAGAGCGGCTGGAGCTGTTCCAAGCGGATCGCCTCTACGACCAGGGCGCACCGATCGACCTCTTGCGTGGAGGTCTCTGGCGAGCCGTACCTCCCCAGCGCCCTGGCGCCATCGCGCAGCGACCAATGCGCGGCCTTGCTCGCGCGCGACAGCAGGGTGACCGAGTCGGGACAACCATCCGTCAGCGGATACCAGCCGGCGCCCAGGCGCGCCTCGGGGATATGGCGACCGAGCACCTGCCCGATCTCGTAGGCAAGATGCTGGGCGAACTCAGCGAGCGACAGGGCATCCTGACGATGGATGAGCACGGCGACGGCCTGATCGGCGGCCCGCGCGGCGACATCCCCAGGTCCAATCTCGGCGGCCAGGCTGGCCGCGACCAGCTCGAGCGCGGCCGCGTCTCCGTCGACCTCCAGATAGACCAAGGCCCGCTGCACGCCAGGATAGTGTTTCCCGAACCGTCCGCCATCCTTGGCGATCGCCCCGGATTGGATCTGTCCGATCAGACGATCCAGTTGCCGCAACAGCCGGTCTCGCGTTCCCAGACGCGTCAGATCGTCGATGGAGTCCGGTGCGTGCACCGAATGCCGACGGTTCCTGACGCGCATCAGACGCCCCTGCACACTGGCAACCAGCCGATCCGGGGCCACCGGCTTGGACAGAAAATCGTCTCCGCCAATGCGTAGCGCCGCCATCTGCTGATCGGGATCCAGCTCCGACGACAGGAAGATGATCGGTAGATCGGCAAAGCGCTCTTGGGTGCGAATGACGGCGGTCAGCTCGATTCCGCTCGCGCCCGGCATGTGCAGATCCATCAGGATCAGGTCCGGAGCGAAGCGGTCCAGGGCCTCCATCACGGCGAGCGGATCCAGGACGCGCTCGGTCACCATGCCCGCGCCCTGCAGGACGCGCGCGGCGAAGAGCGCAGCGACCGGCTGGTCGTCGACCACCAGGATGCGGTCCGGTCTCTGTCCCTGGATACCGAGGATCTGAACGAGCCGTTCGGCGAGATCCTCGGCACTCGCGGAAACCGAAAGATAGGTGCCGGCCCCAGCGCGCATGGCGGCGAGACGGAAGCGGATCTCCTCGGAATGCGCCAGGACGACCAAAGGCACGGATTTCGGAAAATCCTTCAACAGCGCCGAGGCGGTCGTCTGCAACGTCTCGGGCTCGCCAAAGACGCGCGAGTCGAGCAGCAGCGCCGCCGGTCGCTCCCCCGCCCCATCCAGACTCGCGGGCGGCTCGGCAGAGGATCGGAGCGACACGCGATACACACTCAGCGCCTCGGACAAGGAGTCCGCCAGCACCGTATCCGATGTGACGAGATGAACGACAGTCAAAACGCTGGGATCGGAAGTCATGGATTCAGGGTCACCGGAATAGGTCGCGCCAAGACTGGCCGCACCAAAAGATACGCAGTCGTATGGTCGAATCTTGCCACAGCGTACACGCAATCATCCAGGGCATGGACAGGACGAGCAGCAGATGCGCGGATGGAGATGACATCCGATGGCATGGGCGGGATTATCCGCGCCGGAGACACGCGGGGGAAGCGAATGCCCCTGAAAATTGGCCTGCCGGAACGGCGAAGCCGACCGGGATCCGACGCGCGGGGGCCGAAGCCGGCTCCCGCGCAGGAATCACAAACCGTAGGGATCCTGATACCAGTCGCGCAGCACCTTGAGATCGCGCGCAGGGAGATAATCGTAGGCGCCCATGAGATCCGCATGCACCGCCTCGGCCAGCTTGTGCGAGACCTTGCGATTGGTGAGCATGTGGAAGTACCAGGCGAAGGGATAACCGGCCTCGCGGTCGAAACCGTGGATCTGATTCGCCAGCCCGGAGCCGCGGGCGACCTGAGAATCCGACAGTACCGGCAAGGGGTTGGCCACGACCGGCACGGGTTTGGCGGTCAGATGTCCATCGCCATCGCGATCCTGGTATTCACGGATCGACAGGACCCAATGGTGACAGAAACCCTCTGACTCGGCGGCCGAGCTGCGATCCCATTCGTCGAGAAAACGCATCAGATGCGAACCGGCATCCTGAGAGTCCATGAGATCGGAGACCCGAACCAAACGCCGGAACAGCAGCCTGGGCGAACCGATCGGCTCTGGCTCCAGACGCGGGAAATCGACCGGATCGACGAAATCGGCGATGCTGTCCGGAAACCAATCGGGATCCGAGATACAGCGATCGAGCACCTCCTGGAGCTGCTCAATCTCGATTTGGATGTAATCGCGCGCGAGCGGCCCCGTCTGGGCCACCAAATAGTGCGTCTGACCGTTGAGGCGGGTCGCGAAATACTGAACGTCGGAAAGCTTGAACATCAGTTCGTCGACATCGCCCTCGGACTCCGCCTCGGCCCATTCGGTGATGTTGTGCGCAATCCGGTTACCGTCCAGATCGACCACGCCGCCAAGCCGGTGCCAACCCGAACGCGTCATCGCATGATGCACGCTCAGGTCCGGCAACAGTGTCTGGATGGCCTCGATCAGGGGCGCGATTCCGTCCGTCACCTCGATCGAGCGACAGATCTCGGCGACCTTCAAGTCGAGTTCGGCCGCCAGACCTGAATCCAGGTTGCTCGCTGTCTTCGCCATAGTTATTTACGCCATTGTTCTATTCGTTGTGGTTCACGAATCACGGTTCGTCCTGGCCGAACGCGTCTCGATCCGGCGCATCCTCGTTGAGTCCGGCACGCTCGACCCGACTCTGCGCGATCGCCCGCACATCCGGGTCCGAATCCGCCAGCAAGGCTCCCAGCCTATCCAGCGGAAGACGTTCGGCGAGACGGGCGCGCACCCGCCAGTCGATATCCTTGACCATGAGTTCCGCCTCGTCGAACGGAATGCGCTCGGCGACCTTGAGGCGCACCTCGGGTTCGGAATCATCACGCATCAGCCCGAGGCTTTCGAGCGGTAGCCGCTCGGCCACGGTCACACGTACCTGACGGTCTGGATCGCGAATCATGCGGAACAGCCGACCCGGCGCGAGTCGCCGAGCCACGTACTGTCGCACCAGATAATCGGGATCCGAGGCCAGACGCTCGACCCGGTCCGGCGGCAGACGATCCGCCACCGTCACCCGGACCTCACGGTCGGGGTCGCCGATCAGTTCGTCCAGCGCCTCGATCGGGAGTCGATAGGCCAGAACCCGGCGCACGACCTCATCGGGGTCGCGGATCAGCGGAAGGAGTTTTCTCTGCGAGAGATACCGCGCGGCGATCGCACGCCGCTCCCAGAAGCCGTCTCCGGCATAGTCGTCGGCCAGGGTCGGATTGACGCGAAAGAAACGCTCGATCTGACGCCCGCTCATGGCCCGGACACAGACGTCACCAGGCGTGCAGCGCCCCTCTGTCAGCAGATCCCGGCGATGGGGACAGCCATTGCAGTTGCCGACGGAGGGTCGCGTTGGCTTGACGTGGTCCGAATTCATGTCCGCAGGGGCGCCGCGAATCAGTCCTCGTCCTCGACCTGAGCGAGGAGCAGACCAGTCGCGCCATCGAGATCGTTCGTCAGTTTCAGACAATGCGAGCGTCCGTCGACCAAATAGATATTGAAGTCCTCGTCGCGATGCGCCGGCTCACCGACACCCACATCCTCATCCAAACAGCTGGTGAAATGCAGTTCGGTGAAGGTCTCGCGCAGCAGTGACAGGGTCTGATCGTTGAGACCGGCGCGGCGCAGGATCTCGGCGACCTGCTGAAGGCGGGTCTCCTCGATCATGCCTCGACCTCATCGCGCTCGAAGCGGATACGGTCCTCGGGTGCCTGACCCATGACCTTAGCCAGCCAAGGCGGGGCCTTGCCGGCGAGGATGCCCTGGAGCGCGACCATACGATCGCGGGCGCTGCCGCCCTCGGCGTCCTTGATGGGATGGATATCCCGTTTCACCACCTTGGCCGCCGCCGGTCCGCCGATCGAGGCGACGTAGAGCACCTGACAATCGGAGATGAGTTCGGCGCGATAGGCGTTCTTGTCATCGCCGGCCTTGGCGTCGTCCACCACACGGACATCGATCAGGCGATTCTCATTGGCCGACACCTGATAGATGAGAAAGCAATGCGCGGCACCGAAATGGCCGTCCAATTCCTCGCCACGATCGGAGGCGCAGGCGACCCGGATGGAATCGGGCATGTCGCCATCGGCATAGGGCTGGACCGGCGGGGGCGGATCGGACTCCTCAAACCCCTCACCTTTGAGGATGGCGAGCGCGGCCTTCAGCTCGGCCTGGTCGAGATGGGCGAACTCACCGTCGGCGGCCTGCTTGAGGTCCTTGACCTTGAGCGTCGCGAGACTCTCGGCGGTCGGCGGAAGACCGACGGCGTCCGCCAACACACGAATCAGTCGGGCGGGATCGGTGTCCGGAAGGGTGCGCGCGGCGAGGCCAATGCGCAGTGCGACGTCTTCGGAGAGTGTTCCGGCAACCATGGTGAATCTCCTCGATCTCAAGTATCAGGCCGATAGATGGCGCAATAGGCTGGGCTATCGCACCCGACCCAGCGCGCTCAACCTCGCGGCGGCGCCTGGGGTGTGGGCGATCCCTCGCCCCGAGCCGTGTCAGACGGACACGATACAGTCATCTTCCATACAGGCTTCCATGCATTGCGGGACGCCGGGCTCGCCGTCGCCCTCGCACTCGGTACAAGTCGCAGCATCGATCTTGTAGACACCCTTGAACGGGCTGATGGACATCGTCGGGCAGACTGGCTCACAGTCACCGCAAGCGGTACACAAATCACGAACGATTTTCAAAGCCATTGGACTTCTCCATTACGAAACAAACGAGAGGGCATCATCGCCCTCGCGATCATCACTCGTCGCCGCGCTTGAAACGCAGCGTCGTCGGGAAGGTGGGCGGGGGACTGATGGGATCGATGTACCAGCGCGATCCGTCGGTGAGAACCACATCGCCGCCCCAGGTCTCGGGAGTATCCATCTCGACGGAGGAGATGGTCTCCTCCATGTCCTTCTTCGCGACGTAAAAGAGCAGATCTCCCGCGTCGTTCTTACGAATCATCACATTCGGCATAGGGATCTCGCTTCTTCAAGGATCCGTTCATCGGGTTCGATCAGCAAACGCGAAGAACGGCATTCTCCAGTCATGCAACGCTTCAGCTCAACGCAAACCGCGCACCCCGCACGAGGCGAAATGCGCGGAAGCTTACATCAGCGGACCAGATCGTAGTTATAGTCGGTCACGCCCATCTCGCGGGTTTCCTCGTCGAGACGATCCAGAACCGCATTGACCAGGGTGGTGAGGATGTACATGGCACCCTCGTAGCCCAGCGTCGTCATGCGATGCAGGTGATGACGGTCGAAGATCGGGAAACCGATGCGGATCAGCGGAACCTCGAACTCCTTGCCCTTGTGCAGCGTGTCGCGCTGGATGAACTTACCGTAGCTGTTGCCGATCAGGAAATCCGGCTTGTCGGTGAAGCACAGCGAACGCAGGTGCCAGAGGTCGCAACCGATGTGGACCTGACCACCCGCACCGTAAGGCGAGGATGCCAGAACCTTTTCCACTTCCTTCTTCCAACGCTTGTTGGCGTGGTTGCAGAGGATGTGGGTCGGCTCAGCGCCCAGCTCCAGCAGGAACTTGACCATGCCCAGGACGTAGTCGGCATCGCCGTAGAGGGCGAACTTCTTGCCGTGCAGCCAGGTGTGGCTGTCGGTCATCATGTCGACCAGACGACCGCGCTCCTTGGCCAGCGACTCGGGGATTTCCTTGCCGGTCAGCTCGGAGACCTTCATCAGGAACTCGTCGGTCCACTCCAGTCCCATGGGGATGTTGACGGCCGGAACGTCGTGCTTCCAGGTGATCTGCGCGAACTTCTTGGTCTTCGGCAACTGCCAGGGCTGGAGCAGGATGGTGTCGATGGCGTTCGGCGCATCCTTCATCTCGGCCACCGGGGTGCCGCCCGCGTACATGCGGAACTCACCGTCGGCCGGGGTATCGAGCACCTCGGTCGGATCGCACAGCAGGCTGTAGCCGACGCCCATTTCCTTCATCATGCGATGCATGACGCGGTAGTTGCCGAGATAGGTCTCGAAACCGGGCACCAGGTTGATCTTGGCGTTGGAGCCGACGACCTTGTCGTCCATCTCGTTCAGCGTGAAGTAGCGCTGAATGCCCTCGAACATGTTGTCCCAGCCGGTGGTGTGGCTGCCGACGAAGCTCGGGGTATGGGCGAACGGCGTCGGGAACTCGGGCGGGATGTGCCCTTCCTTCTTGGCGTTGCCGATGAAGGCATTGAGGTCGTCACCGATGACCTCGGCCATGCAGGTGGTGCTGACCGCGATCATTTCGGGCTTGTAGAGCGCCTTGGCGTTTTCCAGGCCGTCGAACATGTTCTTCTGGCCGCCGAACACCGCCGCGTCTTCGGTCATGGAGTCGGAGACGCAGGCGACCGGCTCCTTGAAGTGACGGTTGAAGTAGGTGCGGAAGTAGGCGACGCAGCCCTGCGAACCGTGAACGTAAGGCAGGGTCTTCTCGAAACCGAGCGCGCAGAGCACGGCGCCGAGCGGCTGACAGGCCTTGGCCGGGTTGATGGTCAGGGCCTCACGCTTGAAGTTGAGCTCCTGGTATTCCTTGGTGGTCGTCCACTGGAAGACCTCTTCGATCTTATCGAGACTCTCGACTTCCTCGACGGTGTTACGCTTGGCTGCAAGGTTGGCCTTGTAGTCTTCGTCGCCGAACAAGGGGTAGCAGGGTTTGATCTTATCGACTGTCTGGCTCATGAGTGTGCTCCTACCGCGCCGCTAATCTGCGGACAGACGGCATGACAAAGGGGGTCGGGCTTCCAGCCGCCAGCCTCCAGCGGCCAGCTCGAAGCTGCTGGCGGCTGGCCGCTGAGAGCTGGTGGCTAATTCAATCAGGCGCTGGCGGCAACCGCCTCGGCCTCACCCTCGGCAGACTTCTGCCAGGGCGCCTGCATGCTCTTCCAGCAGGGATTGTTGACGGTCATGTCCATATCGCGAGCGAAGATGGCGAAGCCGTCG
The DNA here is from genome assembly GCF_042682685.1 of Thiorhodococcus fuscus. Lineage (NCBI taxonomy): Bacteria > Pseudomonadati > Pseudomonadota > Gammaproteobacteria > Chromatiales > Chromatiaceae > Thiorhodococcus > Thiorhodococcus fuscus. The sequence continues at coordinate 101,196 of NZ_JBHUHX010000001.1, read as the reverse complement.
TAGCCGTGGTAAGGACCGGAATAATCCCAGGAGTGCATCTGACGGAAAGGCACGCCCATCTTCTGGAAGATGTACTTTTCCTTGATGCCGGAGCCGATCAGGTCGGGCTTGACCCTCTTGACGAACTCCTCGAACTCGTAGCCAGTGACGTCGTCGTACAGCAGGGTGGCGTCACCCATTTCCTTGATGGTGCGGTCGTAGTCGTCGTTGTGCGCGAACTCGTAGCCCGTGCCGACCACTTCCATGCCCAGATCCTCGTAGGCGCCGATGACGTGACGCGGACGCAGACCGCCGACGTAGAGCATCACCTTCTTGCCTTCCAAGCGCGGACGGTACTTGGCGATGATGGCCTCGTACTCTGCCTGATACTTGGCGATGACCTTCTCGGCGTTGGCCTGGATGGTCTCGTCGAAGAAGGCCGCGATCTTACGCAGCGATTCGGCGATCTTGGTGGGACCGAAGAAGTTGTACTCCATCCACGGAACCCCGTACTTCTCTTCCATGAAACGACTGATGTAGTTCATGGAGCGATAGCAGTGGATGAGGTTCAGCTTGACTTTGGGGGTCAGCTCCATCTCGGACAGGGTGCCGTCACCGGACCACTGAGCGACGACGCGCAGACCCATCTCTTCGAGCAGGATGCGCGAGGCCCAGGCATCACCGCCGATGTTGTAGTCGCCGATGACCGCCACATCGTATGGAGTGGTCTCGAAAGAGTTGTCGCCGTCACGGTTGCCGATGACCCAGTCGCGGATGGCGTCGTTGGCAATGTGGTGACCCAGCGACTGGGACACGCCACGGAAACCCTCGCAGCGCACCGGAACGATCGGCTTCTCGATCTCCTTGCCCATCTTCTTGGACACGGCCTCGATGTCGTCGCCGATCAGACCGATCGGACACTCGGACTGGACACTGATGCCCTTGACCAGAGGAAAGAGCTCATTGATCTCGCTGATCAGCTTGGAGAGCTTCTTGTCGCCGCCGAACACGATGTCCTTCTCCTGGAAATCCGAGGTGAAGTTCATGGTGCCGAAGGTGTTCACACCGGTGTGACCGACGTAATAGTTGCGACGACCGGCGCGGGAGTAGGCGCCGCAGCCGACAGGGCCGTGGGAGATGTGGACCATGTCCTTGATCGGACCCCAAACCACACCCTTGGAACCGGCGTAGGCACAACCACGAACGGTCATCACGCCCGGCTGGGACTTGCGGTTGGAGATGATGCACTTCTTGGACTGCTCGATCGACTGATCGTTGACGGCCAGGTGCTTGGCGCGATCCTTCTTCGCCTTATCCGGATAGACCTCAAGCACCTCTTGGATGAGGGACTGGGTCTCTTCGCGAGTCAATGTTGCCATGTTGGCTTTCCTCTATTCGGCGCCGCGGCTAATCCGCCGACAGTCACACGGTGAGAAACCTTAAAGCGATGGACGACGGCACTCGGGTGCCGCGCCCGCTGGACGAGCAGAGGGCGACTTAGGCCGTTGCGTCTGCAGCCTTGCCGATGATGCTCTCGTCTTCCTCGTCCATCAGACCGAAGTCCATCAGCAGGTCTTCGAGCGCATCCATGGAAATCGGGGTCGGGACGACGAACATCTTGTTGTCGATGATCTTCTGCGCCAGGGTGCGGTACTCGTCGGCCTGCTTGGCCTTCGGGTCGTACTCGATGACGGTCATACGACGGATCTCGGCGCGCTGCACGACGTTGTCACGCGGCACGAAGTGGATCATCTGGGTGCCGAGCTGACGGGCCAGCTCCATGATCAGTTCGTCTTCGCGGGCGGTGTTGCGGCTGTTGCAGATCAGGCCAGCCAGACGCACGCCACCCGAGCTTGCGTACTTCACGATACCCTTGGAGATGTTGTTGGCCGCATACATGGCCATCATCTCGCCGGAGCAGACGATGTAGATCTCCTGCGCCTTGTTCTCGCGGATCGGCATGGCGAATCCGCCGCACACCACGTCGCCCAGCACGTCATAGAAGACGAAGTCCAGGTCTGCCTCGTAGGCGCCTTCCTCTTCGAGAAAGTTGATAGCGGTGATAACACCGCGGCCAGCGCAGCCGACACCCGGCTCAGGACCACCGGACTCGACGCACTTGATGTTGCCGTAACCGACCTTGAGCACGTCTTCGAGCTCGAGATCTTCCACGGAGCCAGCCTCGGCGGCCATCTCCATGATGGTGTTCTGCGCCTTGGAGTGCAGAATCAGACGCGTCGAGTCGGCCTTGGGGTCGCAGCCGACGATCATGACTTTCTTGCCCAGCTCGGCCAAACCGGCCACCAGGTTCTGGGTGGTGGTGGACTTGCCGATTCCGCCTTTGCCGTAAATGGCGCATTGACGCATTGCCATGGTATGGTCTCCTGTTGGCTCGCTACCGCGAGCGTTGAACGAATTCTTCACTCGACAGCTATTGAGCAATCGCTGTGCCAAATCCAGGAAAAACGCACAAGCCTTTGATTCAAAAGAGACCATAACCATTAGTGGTGGCTGTTCGAGTTGGTCGCATCCCCGACAAAGCCGCAGGGGCTGTATGGATAACAACAGACAAATCGAACAAGAAACCCGACAACCGCCCCCCAGCCTGCCACCAAACGCCCAGCTTCCCATCAACCGCTGCAACCTCCCCGCCGTCATCCTCGGCAGCCTGACCTTTCAGGAGCATCCGATCGCACTGGAGATCGACGGAATCAGAGACTTCCACGCCAGCCTCTTCCGCACGCTGGACGCCATGGAGCAACAGGACGAGCGCGCCCAGCACTTCATCGACTACATGACGGTGCGTTTCTTATTGGAGGAACTGGAAGAGGCGGGACTGACGCCCGGACGCAAGCGCAAATCCAGGGTCAACGCCAATTATCTAAGGATGGTGCGCGGCTGGTCGTTCGACTCGGACGGACGCGAGGGCGCCATTCTCAAACGCTGGGTGGAAAGCCGCTTCGGGTTGCTCGCCCGCCATCACGCCGGACCTCTGCTCGACCCGAGCGGCGATGCCTATCACCGCTACATCAGCGAAGGCACCCGAGGGCTCTACGCCACCAACGCCCTGGAGGCGCAGCTCGACCTGCTCTTCACCTACTGTCAGTACGAGCTGACCCGCGAACACGGCGAAAACGCGCACCTGAAGCTCTATCGCGGCATCAACCGCATGGATGAACACGAGATCCTGGAGACCCGCCCCTGCGGCCGCAACCGCGTCCTGCTCAACAACCTCAACAGCTTCACCAGCAACCGCGAGCGCGCAGACGAATTCGGCGACTACATCCTCATGGCCCAGGTCCCGACCTCCAAGATCTTCTTCTACAACAAGCTACTGCCCGGCATGCTCAAGGGCGAGGACGAATACGTCGTCATCGGCGGCGCCTACGAGGTCTGCATCAGCTCCATCTGAAAAACCCGCTGCCGACCGAAGCACAGGACCGTCTTGTCGGAGAGGCTCCACAGGCGCGGGTCGATCGCGACATAAGCCGCATCTCGCGGACGAACGCCCTCGACACGCCTCAGAAACCGTCGCTCTCCTGAATGGGCCGGCTCCACCAGCGCGACAGCCGCTGCTCGACGCAACGCCCAGGCAGCGGGTCATAGTGTGAGATGTCGTTGAACAAACGCAGCCGAGCGCGAACGTCGTTGGCGAACTCCAAGATGGTCAGCGCCGCAGGACTCTGGTCGAGCCGATCGCGGTAGCCCCGCGCATCGAACCCGAGCAGGCTGCTGATCAGGAGCCGATTGGTCCCTTTGTGGGAAACGACCAGCACGGACTGATGGCGATGGCTCTGAACGATGCGCCGCATTACCGGCAAGGCGCGCGAGAGCACCTGGATACCGGATTCGCCGCCCGCCGGAGCCGTCGTCAAGGGATCCTCCTCCCAAGCCTCATATTCCGCAGCGAACTCGCGCTCGATCTCGTCGCGCGTCCGACCCTCCCAGTGCCCGTAGGCGATCTCGCGCAGATCCGGCTCGACCTGAACCTGGCAGTCGTGAGGCGCGCCGACGATACGCGCGGTCTCGATGGTGCGCCCCATCGGGCTGGCGTAGATACCGTCGAGCCGATCGCACTTCAGCCGCTCCGCCAGCGCCGCCGCCTGATGCCGCCCCTCGTCGGAGAGCGGGACATCCGTCGATCCGGCGAAACGGTCCTCAGCCGTGAGTTCAGTCGCCCCATGTCGGACGAGATAGATTCGAGTTGGCATATTCGCTCCTCCACAAATGGTTGACCGTACGCATTATCGCCACAGAACGTGACAAGAGCACCGAGTTCTACTGATTGCTGCCTCGCGCGCCCTCTGAGCAGGCATCGCTAGGGCGCGCATTACCATGCCTCGACCGAGCTCCCAACAGGCGACCCAATCCCAATGAGCCAGGAACTGGTCATCCGCCACAATCGCCCCCAATTCGAAGCAGGCCGACGCACACGATCAAGGTGCGTCGCCAACACGCCAAAAACACCGGCTCACACAGAAACGGGACCAGCATGCGCCCGTTACAGCCAACGATAGGCATCGAAAACAACGCCGCATCGAATCCGGTCCAACCGAGGGATGAAGGGAGAAACGATGGCCATCACATCCATCCAGCAAAAGATCGCGCTCACCGGCGGGGCCTGCCTCCTCGCCACCGCAGGCATTCTGGTCGGCTACGGCGTCTATTCCGCCTATTCCACCCAGCGGCTGGTCTCCGAACGCGTCGAGACGCAAGCCGAAAAGGCCGCCCTCGACAGCCTCGTAAACCTCGCGGGCAAATATGCCGGAGACATCCGCAGCAAATTCGATGTCGCCCTTGATGCGGCACGCACGATGGCGAGTATTTTCGCCGTCTCAAAGGCGCAGACAGGGCTTGCGGCCGACCTCAGCCTACAGCGGCGCGACGTCAATGCCATTCTTCTGGAGATCCTCAAGGAAAATCCGGAATTCAACGGCACCTACTCCTGCTGGGAACCGAACGCCATCGAGGGACAAGACCTTCTGTTCACGGACGAGGGCAATGGGAACAACGCCCAAACCGGCCGCTTTACGCCCTACTGGACGCGCGACCCCAACGGAAAGATCGATGTCCAGGCGCTCGTCGAATACGACACCCTGGATACGCATCCGAACGGTGTCATGAAGGGCGGCTGGTACATCAACCCCAGCAAGACCCACAAGGAAAGCATCCAGGCCCCCCTGCCCTACGTGGTGCAGGGCAAGCAGGTCTGGCTGGCCACGCTATCGGCACCGATCCTGGTGCAGGACACCTTTCTAGGCGTTGCCGGAACGGACTACAACCTGGACTTCGTCCAGCAGATCAGCAAGCAGGTCTCCCAGCAGATCTTCGACGGCCAGGGCGACGTCGCCATCGTCAGCGATCAAGGTCTACTGATCGCGGCCAGCAAACATCCCGAATTCATCGGCCAGCATTTCAAAGCGCTCGACGCGAATGACTGGCAGAAGAGTCTGGAGATCATCCAGCAGAAACAGGCGGTCGCCAGAATCAATCAGGAGTCGCACAAGGTCGAGGTCTTCTCGCCGATCGAAATCGGTCGCACAGGCACCATCTGGTCGCTCATGCTGACCGTCGATACCGATCTGGTACTCGCCAGCGCGCGCGCTCTGAGTCAGGATATGGCCGAACAAGGAAAGCGTAGCGCCCTGATGCAGGTTGCCGTCAGCATCCTGGTCGTCCTGCTCGCCATGGTGGCACTCTGGCTCGCCGCGCGCTCGATCGCAGGACCGATTCGCCGTGCCGCAAACTTGGCTGGCACCATTCGAGCCGGCGATCTATCGCAACGCCTGGCGCATCGCTCGGCGGACGAAGTCGGGCAACTGACCAACAACCTCGACGAGATGGCCAACAGCCTCCAGGAGCGCGCCGAGCTTGCGGAGCAGATCTCCCAAGGCGAACTGGATCTCGACGTTCGACTGGCATCCGACAAAGACCAGCTCGGAATCGCCCTCAGCCGCATGGTTGAAAACCTCAATCAACTGGTCGCCCAAGTCCAATCCGGCGCAACGCTCATCACCGACAAGGCACAGGCGGTCTCGGATCTGAGTCAGAGCTTCGCCAGCGGAGCCACGCAATCGGCGGCCTCGGTCACCGAAATCAGCGCCACCATCAACCAGATGGCGGGACAGATTCGCCAAAGCTCTGAAAAGGCGGACCGGGCGAACGCGCTCTCCAAGAGCACCGAGCAAGCCGCCCAGCAAGGCAATGCGCTGATGGAGGGTCTACGCTCCGCCATGCAGGACATCGAACACTCCGGGCAGGACATCACCAACATCACCATCGTGATCGAAGAGATCGCCGCTCAAACCAACCTGCTCGCACTCAACGCCGCGATCGAGGCAGCCCGAGCGGGCGAACACGGACGCGGCTTCGCGGTGGTCGCCGACGAGGTACGCCGCCTCGCGGCCCGCAGCGCCGAGGCCGCTCAGCAAACGGCTCAGCTGATTCAAAAGACCGGCGAACGCACGGTCAAAGGCATGGAGTTGACGGACGACACGGCGCTCGCCCTGCAAAAGATCGTGACCGAAGCGGCAGAATCCTCCTCGCTGGTCGCGGATATCGCGCTGACGGCCAACGAGCAGGCGACGGGAACCGAGCAGCTGAGCGATGCCATCGGGCAGATTGACGAGGTCATCAACCACAACAGCGACAATGCCGAGCAATCCTCGATGGCCGCACACACCCTGACCGAGCAGGCCAAACAGCTGGAGCAGCTGGTTCGCAAATTCAACATAAAAGCTGACGCGAGGCAGACAACGTAGATCCGGGGCGTTTGCGAGGACCAAGTCCTCGCCCCGACTCATCCTCGACGGCCCCAGGCTCGCCACAGCACAACGCCTGGTCGAAAAACCAGCCATAGACGGCAATGACGGAACCGCAACACGCGGAGACTGCGACGCACGTTCAGGAAGACCAGAATCGCTGATCCCAATCGCAGCCAGTGGAGAACCGGGGGAGACTCTAACGAGACGTCATGCCGCGCTCTTGCAGAGACGCGATCGGCCACAGCCAAGCCGCACCCCGCACGCCCGAGGAGTCACCATACCTCGCCGGAAGCAGGCGGGTCGAGATCTGATCGGAAAAGATCCATTCGCCCCACAGCCTGGGCACATTCCGATACAGCCGTTCGAGCTTCGAGAGTCCGCCTCCGAGCACGATGACGTCGGGATCCAGCAGATTGACGACACCCGCGAGCGCGCGGGCCAGACGTCGCTCGTAGCGTTGCAGCGTTTCAATGCATCCGGGATCGCCGTCCTCGACGCCTGCCGCGATGGCCACCGCATCCAGCGCCATGCCCGTATGGCGCACATGATCCAATGCCATGCCGGGACCGGAGAGATAGGTCTCGATGCAACCCGAACGACCGCAATAGCAGCTCGGCAGCGGCAAATCCTCCTTCTCAGGTGAAGGCAGCGGCGAATGCCCTCACTCGCCCGCAATGGCGTTCGCCCCGACCAGCAAACGACCACGCACGACCAGACCACCGCCGACGCCCGTACCGAGAATGGCGGCGAATAGCGTTTCAGCCTCGGCGCCAGCACCATCGCTCGCCTCCGACATCGCCAGACAGTTGGCATCGTTGGCCAGCCGAACCTCACGACCCAAACGCGTCTCCAGATCCTTGCGCAGCGGCTGTCCGATCAGACAGGTCGAATTGGCGTTGCGGATGAGCCCAGTCAGGGGTGAAACCGACCCGGGAATGCCAACCCCAACAGAGGCACCGGCCCCAAGCACGCGCTCGGCTTCCTCCACCAGGTCGCAGACCGTTTCGACCGTGGCGCGATAATCACCTGCAGGTGTCGGGACACGCCGACGCCATCGTTCGCGCCCATCGGGGTCGAGCACGATGATTTCGGTCTTCGTACCGCCAAGATCGATTCCGATGCGGACCATGAGGACCTCCATGAACGGATCATTGATACCAAGCAAGATCGCCTGCTGCTCGACGCGTCATCAAGATCATCGTGGAACCGATCCACGCTGACGCAGTGAATGGGGTTGTAGCAATCAAGAGAACCCCGAAGACCCAAGGCTTACATCGCGGGAGACCTGTTCTGTCTCTTTGCTCTGGATAGGTTAGCAATGCACGGCCCACGATAAGGAACAAACAAGCCCCCGGTGCCGCCTCGATGCCTGCGCGCTGGAGGCACGCACGTACCGATCGGACGATCCGGCTTGGTTTCAGATCGACCTTGCAGGCACAATGCGGCTCTTTTCCGACCCGCAAGACCATGCCTCAAGCACGCATCCGCCTCATCACCTTCGATCTGGACGACACCCTCTGGCCCTGTCTGCCGGCGATCCAGGCGGCGGAGCAGGCGCTCCACGACTGGCTGCGCGATCATGCGCCCCGGCTCGCCGAGGCGCACGACATCGAGAGCATGCGCGCGCATCGCCGCGCAGTCATGGAGACGATGCCCGAGATCGCGCACGACCTGGGTCTGGTCCGGCACCGTTCGCTGATCCAGCTCTTGGAGTTTTTCGAGTATCCGATCGACCTAGCCGACGGGGCGGTCTCGCTCTTTTTGGACCATCGCAGCCGGGTCGAGCCCTATGCGGACGCACTGCCCGTACTGCGCTCGCTGGCACCGAACTACCGTCTGGTGAGCCTCACCAACGGCAATGCCGATGCCGAGGCGACGCCGCTGCGCGGGATCTTCGACCACAACCTCACGGCGGCCGGCATTGGCGCGGCCAAGCCGGACCCGGCCATGTTCCGCCGTGCGCTGGAGCTTACCGGCTGCCGCGCCGACGCATGTCTGCACCTGGGCGACGATCCCTGGACCGATGTGGAGGCGGCACGCGCGCTCGGCATCGCTGCAATCTGGGTCAACCGCACCGGTCGCGACTGGCCGGACGAACTCCCACCACCGTCGCTGACGGTGACGAACCTGTACGAATTGACCGCCTGGCTGAACGGCGGTTGCACCGGAGACACTGATGGAATTTGATCTGCTTGGCCAAGACGGTCTGGCACGACGCGCCCGCCTGACGTTCGAACGCGGAACGGTCGAGACGCCCGCCTTCATGCCCGTGGGCACTTACGGCACCGTGAAGGCGATGACGCCCGAGGAGCTACTGGAGGTCGGCGCCGAGATCGTGCTCGGCAACACCTTCCATCTGATGCTGCGGCCCGGGACCGAGATCATCCGCCGGCTCGGCGATCTGCACGACTTCATGCACTGGGACAAACCGATCCTGACCGACTCAGGCGGTTTCCAGGTCTTCAGCCTCGGCGACCTGCGCAAGATCACCGAGGAGGGCGTGCATTTCCAGTCGCCGGTCGACGGCAGCAAGGTCTTCATGAGCCCGGAGGTCTCGATGCAGGTCCAGCGCGAGCTGGGATCGGACATCGTCATGATCTTCGACGAGTGCACCCCCTACCCGGCCGACGAGACCCGGGCGCGCGCATCGATGGAGCTGTCTCTGCGCTGGGCGGCCCGCTCGCGCGAGGCGCACGGCGACAATCCGTCGGCCTTGTTCGGAATCGTACAAGGCGGCATGCACGAGGGTCCGCGCGCCGAGTCGCTCGAAGGGCTGACGCGGATCGGCTTCGACGGCTACGCCATCGGCGGGCTCTCGGTCGGCGAACCGGAAGAGGACCGACTGCGGATCCTCGATTTCCTGTCCGACAAGATGCCGACCGACCGGCCACGCTATCTGATGGGTGTCGGCACGCCCGAGGACATCGTCGCGGCGGTGCAGCGCGGCATCGACATGTTCGACTGCGTCATGCCGACCCGCAACGCCCGCAACGGCTATCTCTTCACCCACCAAGGCATCGTCAAGATCCGCAACGCCGCCAACCGCACCGACGAGGGGCCGCTCGACCCGCTATGCGACTGTTACACCTGCCGCCACTACAGCCGCGCCTATCTGCACCATCTCGACCGCTGCAAGGAGATCCTGGGCGCGCGGCTCGCGACCATCCACAACCTGCATTATTACCAAACGCTCATGCGCGGTCTGCGCGAGGCCATCGCCGCCGGCAAACTCGATGCATTCGTCAGTCATTTCAAGGAACAACGCCGCCCGAGGGCCGTCAGAGTGTAGCCTGGCGGCGAAGATTGGGGTCTTACTCGTCATCGACCTTGTGCGATAATCCGCCGCCATGTCTCGTGCGGCAGCTGCACCGCCGCACGATGCAGCGCTGTTCATGCAACTGGATCCGGATCACGGATCCACACACCACTAGGGAAGCGATATGAGCTTTTTCATCACCGACGCCCTGGCCCAGGGCGAGCCTGCGGCAGCCGCTGGCGACCCCTTCATGGCACTGCTGCCGCTGGTGCTGTTCGCGGTCGTCTTCTACTTCCTGCTGATCCGCCCTCAGTCCAAGCGTCAGAAAGAGCACCGCAAGATGATCGAGGCCCTGTCGAAGGGCGATGAGATCACCACCGTCGGCGGTGTCGCCGGCCGCGTCATCGACCTTGGCGAGAATTTCATCCTCGTCGAGATCGCCGACGGCGTGCAGATCAAGGTTCGCCGGATGGCGGTCGAGGCTGTGATGCCGAAAGGAACCCTGAAAGACCTCTGAGCCACCGGCAGAGAAGGCAGGGACCCGGCTCGATCGCCCCTGGCGAGCGAGCCGTCTCATCCGGAATGCCGCTATATCTCCAAATTCGGTCGCGGCCACCGCTGCACGGCGGTCTCTCCCGCGCGCCCTCCCCGCCTCCCCTCCAGGCTGTCGCGACCAGCGATGTTGAGATTTGAACTGCAATGAACCGATATCCCTTGTGGAAGAACCTGCTGATTCTGAGCGTGATTCTGGCGAGCCTCTTACTGGCCTTGCCGAACATCTATTCTCAGGACCCATCGATCGAGATCAGCGCCGCACGCAGCTCGACCATCACCGACGCCAGCAGCGGAGAGATCCGCGCCGCGCTGGAGAATGCCAAGGTGCCCTTCAAGGACATCGAACCCCGCGAAGGTGACAAGCTGCTGGTGCGCTTCTCCAAACCGGGCGAACAGCTCAAGGGCCAGGAGGCGATCGAGCGCACCCTGTCCGAGCGTTACCGCACCGCGCTCACCCAGGTCGCCGATCTGCCCGGCTGGATGCGCGCCATCGGGCTGAACCAGATGGCCCTGGGTCTCGACCTGCGCGGCGGTATCCATGTCGTCATCGACGTCGACATGGAAGCCGCACTGGATCAGGCGCTCGAACGCTATATCGGCGACCTGCGCTCGCAGCTACGCGAGGCCAAGATCCGCTACCTGACCGTCACCCGCGATGGCGGAAATATCATGGTCAAGTTCTCGGATGCCGACAGCCGTGCTGCGGCCGAGAAGCTCCTGAACCGCGAATTCCGCAACCTTCAGGTGCAGTCGAGCGAGAGCGGCTCCACCTTCGAGCTCCAGGCCAGCCTGCCCGAGACCGAGCAGAAGGAGATCAAGAACTTCGCCCTGCAGCAGAACATCACCACCCTGCGCAATCGCGTCAACGCACTGGGCGTCGCCGAACCCAGCATCGCGCGCCAGGGCGATCGGCGCATCGTCGTCGAGTTGCCCGGCGCCCAAGATCCCGGGCGCCTCAAGGAGATCCTCGGCGCCACGGCAACCCTGGAGTATCGCCTGGTCGATACCGAGGGCAGCGTAGCCGATGCGATCGCCGGACGGGTTCCGGTCGGCAGCAAGCTCTACTATGAGCGTGACGGAACCCCGATCCTGCTCAAGCGTCGCGTCATCGTCACCGGCGACCAGATCACCGACGCCTCGGCCGGCTTCGACAACCAGAGCGGCACCCCGACGGTCTTCGTCAACCTGGACGGACAGGGCGCACGGCGGATGCGCAACGTCACCACCGAAAACGTCGGCAAACCGATGGCGGTCGTCTTCATCGAGAACCGCACCACCACCAAGATGGTCGATGGCCAACCGGTCAAGAACACCCGCAAGGTCGAGGAGGTCATCAGCGTCGCCAATATCCGCGAGCCCTTCGGCCGGCGCTTCCAGACGACCGGTCTCGACAGCAGCGAGGAGGCCCACAACACCGCACTGCTGCTGCGCTCCGGCGCGCTGGCCGCACCCATTCAGATCGTCGAGGAACGCACCATCGGCCCCAGCCTGGGTCAGGACAACATCGACCAGGGTTTCTTCTCGGTCATGGTGGGTCTGGCGCTGGTGGTCGGATTCATGGCGCTCTACTACCGCAAATTCGGCCTGATCGCCGACCTGGTGCTGGTGGTCAACCTGGTGATGATCATCGCCATCCTCTCCATGCTCCAGGCCACCCTGACGCTGCCCGGCATCGCGGGTATCGTGCTGACGGTCGGCATGGCGGTGGACGCGAACGTGCTCATCTTCGAGCGCATCCGCGAGGAGATTCGCAACGGCAGTTCGCCTCAGGCGAGCATCCATGCCGGATACGACAAGGCGCTCTCGACCATCGTCGACGCCAACGTGACCACGCTCATCGCCGCCGTCGTGCTCTTCAGCTTCGGCACAGGCCCCGTCAAGGGCTTCGCCGTGACACTCTTCATCGGCATCGTGACCTCCATGTTCACCGCCATCCTCGGATCGCGCGCCCTGGTGAACCTCATCTACGGCGGCAAACGCCTGAACAAGCTGTATATCTGACGGAGGGACCACCATGAAATCGCAAAACACGGTCAAAACGAAGCGTACGATCAACGACTTCGGCATCGACTTTCTGGGCAAGCGCAAGCTGGCGGCCATTATGTCCGGCACCGCCCTGGTCATCTGTCTCCTGTCGATCCTGTTTCGAGGATTCGACTTCGGCCTCGACTTCACGGGCGGCACCGTGATCGAGGTCGGCTATCAGGAACCGGCCGAGCTGACCGATATTCGTCAATCGCTCGAATCGCAGGGCTTCCCCGGGACGACGATTCAGTATTTCGGCTCGAACCGCGACATCCTCATCCGCCTCCCCCCCCAGGAGGAAAATGACAGCGCCAAGCAGAGCGACCGGGTCTTCCACATACTCAGCGAGGAGGCCAAGGGCCAGGTCGAGCTGCGCAGGGTGGAATTCGTGGGCCCGCAGGTCGGTGAGGAATTGCGCGAGCAGGGCGGCCTGGCGGTCCTCTTCTCGCTCATCGGCATCCTCATCTATGTCGCGCTACGCTTCGAGTGGCGCTTCGCAGTGGGAGCCGTGGTCGCACTCGTCCACGACGTCCTCTTCACGGTCGGCATCTTCTCGATCTTCCAGATCCAGTTCGATCTCACGGTGCTCGCCGCCGTGCTGGCGGTCATCGGCTACTCGCTGAACGACACCATCGTCATCTTCGACCGCATCCGCGAGAACTTCCGGCGCATGCGCAAGGGCACGGTGATGGAGATCACCAACAACTCGATCAACCAGACCCTCTCGCGCACCATCGTCACCTCGGGAACCACCCTGCTGGTGCTGTTCGCGCTCTATCTGTTCGGGGGCGAGGCGATCAGCGGCTTCTCGCTGGCACTGATCGTCGGCATCTTCGTCGGCACCTACTCCACCATCTACGTGGCGACCGCCATCGTCATCTGGCTGGGACTGACCAAGGCCGACCTGCTGCCGGTACCGGTCAAGAAGGAAGGCGCCGAACTGGACGCCATGCCATAGCCAGCCGCCAGCCGCCAGCCGCCAGCCGCCAGCCGCCAGCCGCCAGCCGCCAGCACTATAATCTTGCTGGTAGCTGGTAGCTGGTAGCTGGTAGCTGGTAGCTGGTAGCTGGTTCAGGCCGAGCGGTAGCGGCGCAGATACATCCACTCGAAGAAGCGCTTGAGCCAGTGGAAGAGCTTCATCGAGGGCAGCACCAGGTTGTATTTCTCGTTTCGGGCCACGAGCATGCCGCTGTCGTTGGTATCGACGATGCACAGCAGCTCGACCCGGAATCCCGCCTTGGGCTCGCGACCGGCGAATTCGGCCAGCAGATTCTTCGCCGCAGCGCGTGCCTGCAGATCCGCCATGTGGCCCTGCTTCGGCATCCAGTCCGGCCCGGGGAAGCTGCCCGAGTCGCCCGCCACGTAGACCCGCTCGAACCCAGGCACCCGACACTGGGCGTCGGCCTGGAGCAGACCGCCCGGCGAGCGCGGCAAACTGGTGTTGTCGAACCAGGCGTTGCCCGTCACACCCGGCATGAAGAGGATGAGATCGGCATCGAACTCATCGCTCTCGGTGGTGACCTTGGTCTCCGAAAAGCCCTTCATCTTGCTGCCGAGATGGGTCTCGATCCCCCGACGCTTCATCTCGGCTAACAGGCCATCGACCGCCTTGGGCCCGAGACGGTTGCCGGGACGCTCGGCCGGGGTGAAGAAATGGAGCTTGAACCTGTCGCGCCGCTTCTCCTTGCGCAACTGGTTGTCTATGCCGAACAGGAACTCGAACATGGGTCCGCCGCGCATGGAGCTCTGCTCATTCGGGTTGCTGGCGAAGCCCATGGCGATGCTGCCGCCGTCCATCGCCTTGACCCGATCGCGAATCGCCTTGGCCGCCGCCACGCCCTCGCAGGGAACGATGGCATGCTCGATTCCAGGCAGCTTCTTGATGAAGCGTCCGCCGCTGGCGAGGATGAGACCGTCGTTCTCGATCGGACCATAGGTGGTCTCCAGGACGCGACCATCCGCGCTGAGACCTGTCGCCTCGCCGGGGATGTGATTCACCCGCATCCGCTCGAAAAAGCGCCCCAGGTCGATGACCAGATCGTCCCCGGTGCGCAGCCCCGAGGGCACCCAGATCAGGCCGGGATAGTAGACGAATTCGGGCTTGCGGCTGACCAGCGTGATCTCGAGACTCGGATCGGCTTGGCGCAGCGCCCGGACGGCGGTCAAACCGGCAAAGCCGGCCCCCACGATCGTCACGCGTTGCATGTCATAGACCCCCAATCGATGGATATCCAGCCGAGGCTGGACAAAAGGAAACCAAGACCATCCAAGGATGGCCAATGATCGAAACCTGGCACGAAATCAGTGCTCCTCGGACGCGCTCAACAGTGGTTCGAGCGCCGGCCAAACATTATCGAGGATACGCCCCTGAGCCTTGGCCAGCGGATGCAATCCATCCGCCTGCATCAGATCCCAGTGCTCGGCGACATCGGCGAGCAGGGCCGGAACCAGGGGCACGTCGAGCGACGCGGCAACCTCGCCGAACAGGGATTGAAAGCCCTGGGTGTAGGACGCACCGTAGTTCGGCGGCAGCCGCACGCCGATCAAGAGAACACGACACCCGGCGTCCCGCCCCAGCTGAACCAACCGAGTCAGATTCTGTCGGACCACATCGAGCCCAAGCCCGCGCAGACCGTCGTTCGCGCCCAATTCGATGACCAGCACCGCCGGCCGATGCCGAGCGAGCAGCGACGGTAGACGCGTCAGGCCGCCCGCCGTGGTGTCGCCCGACACGCTGGCATTCACGACGGTCTGCGCGCGACCATCGGCCTTCAAACGCTCGGCGAGCAGCGAGACCCAGCCTTCGCCCGGAGCCAGCCCATAGCCGGCGCTCAAGCTGTCGCCCAGAACCAGCACGACCGGCGGCTTGGCGATCACGATGGCGGGAAACGCCAGGATACAGATGAGGAGTAGTCGGATCATGTCAGAACCTTTGACTCGAACAGTGCCGCAAACCCTGTCGAAGGCGATCGGCTTGGGCAAACATGTTAACGGTCCGGCCGGCGGATTGACCATCCTCGAAGGGCTGGACCTGGAGATCGACGCTGGCGAGGCCGTGGCCATCCTCGGCGCCTCCGGATCGGGCAAATCCACCCTGCTCTCGCTGCTGGCGGGACTGGACGACTCCAGCGCGGGCGAGGTCTGGCTCTGCGATCGGCGCATCGGCGACCTGGACGAGGACGGACGCGCCGAGCTGCGCGCCGGCCGGGTCGGGTTCGTGTTCCAGAATTTCCAGTTGCTCCCGACCCTGACCGCGCGCGAGAACGTACTACTGCCCCTGGAACTCACTGGGACAGCGAATGCGGCCGAACGTGCCGATTCGGCGCTGGAACGGGTCGGTCTCGCCGCCCGCGCGGGACACTATCCGCGCCAGCTCTCGGGCGGCGAACAGCAGCGGGTCGCCATCGCGCGCGCCTATGCGCCGCGCCCGAGCGTGCTCTTCGCCGACGAACCGACCGGGAATCTGGACCAGCAGACGGGCGAACAGATCATCGACCTGCTGCTCGATCTGCGCCAGGCCAGCGATGCGGCCTTGATCCTGGTCACGCACGACCCGCGCCTGGCCGAACGCTGCGACCGCCGCCTGCGGATGCGCGACGGCCGACTGGAGACGCTGGCATGAGCGCCTGGCGGATCAGTCTGCGACTGCTGCGCCGCGACTGGCGCAGCGGCGAGCTCTATCTGCTGGCCGCCGCCCTGGTGATCACGGTCGCGGCCGTCACGGCGGTCGGCTTCTTCACCGACCGGGTCGAGGCCACCATGGAGCGTCAGGGCGGCGAATTGATCGCCTCCGACCTCTCGATCCAATCCTCCACCCCTCTGCCCGAAACGCTCGCCGACGAGGTCGAGACGCGCGGCCTGAGCACGGCCCGCACACTCGAATTCCGCAGCGTCGTGGTCACGGACCAGACGCCCCAACTGGTCAACATCAAGGCCGTCGACCCGGCCTATCCGCTGCGCGGCGAACTGCGGATCCGCGCGAATACGGATAGCCAGGACGCACCCGTACCCCAGGGTCCTCCCGCCGGCGAGGTCTGGCTGGAATCGCGACTCCTGCCCCTGCTGCAGGTCCAGATCGGCGACCGCATCAAAATCGGCGAGACGCGGCTGCGCATCGGCGCCATCCTGACCCGCGAACCCGACGAGGGACGCAGTTTCTTCAACATCGCGCCACGGGTCATGATGAACATCGCCGACCTGAAGGCCACAGGACTCATCGGACCGGCCAGCCGCGCCACCCATCGTCTGCTGATCGCCGGCGATGCCGAGGCGGTGTCACGCTATCGCGACTGGATCGAGCCACGGCTCGCGGCCAATATGTCGGCCGAATCGGCGAGCGAGGCGCGTCCCGAATTCGCTTCGGCGGTCGAGCGTGCCGCCCGCTTCCTGCATCTCGCCACACTGACGACACTCCTGGTCGCGGGCGCCGCCATCGCGCTGGCCAGCCATCGCCTGGTCGAACGCCAAACGGACGCGGTCGCCATCATGCGCTGCCTGGGTGCACCACGACGCCTGCTGACACGGATCTTTCTGCTGCGGCTGGTGCTGTTCGGACTGATCGCAAGCCTGGTTGGCTGCCTGGTCGGCTGGCTCGCCCAGGCCGGGCTCGTCGGCGCGCTGAGCGACTGGCTCGGAGAGGATCTGCCTCCGGCCTCGGCAGCCCCGATCGTGACGGGTGTCGCCACCGGTCTCATCTGCCTGCTCGGATTCGCCCTTCCGCCGCTCCTGCAACTGACCCGCGTCACCCCGCTGCGGGCACTGCGCCGCGACATCGGCGGACCGAAAGCGCCGGCCACGCTGGCGCTCGTGGCGGCAGGCGGCGCCCTCGCGCTGCTGATCCTCTGGCAGGCGCAGGACCTGTCGCTGGCCTGGAAACTGATCGCCGGGGTAATGGGCGCGCTGGTCACGCTCGTCCTCTGCGTCCTGCTCCTGGTCCGTCTGGCCGGGCGGTTGACCGGACGGGTCCGGGGCATCTGGCGACTGGGACTGGCGGCCCTGGCGCGACGCCCGAGCGGGGCCGTGCTGCAGATCGGCGGTTTCGGAATCGGAATCCTGGCGCTGCTGCTCCTGGCCGTGGTTCGACTCGACCTGCTGCACGCCTGGCAGAACAGCCTGCCGACCGACGCACCCAACTATTTCCTCATCAACATCCAACCCGAAGAGGTCGAACCGCTCAGGGACTTCCTCGCCGAAGCGGGCATCGACCGGGCTCCGATCTATCCCATGATCCGGGGCCGCCTGACCCGCATCAACGCCCATGAGATCGAGCCGAGCGACTACGAGGATCCGCGCGCCGAGCGGCTCGCGACCCGCGAATTCAACCTCAGCTACGGCACCGAACCTCAACCGGACAACCGCATCGTCGCCGGCAACTGGTGGTCTGGAGAAGAGGCGCCGCCCCAGTTCTCGGTCGAGACCGGCATCGCCGAAACACTCGGCATCGCATTGGGCGACACGCTCACCTTCTGGATCTCGGGTCACGCCGTCAGCGGCCCCGTGACCAGTCTGCGCGAGGTGCAGTGGGACAGCTTCAACGTCAACTTCTTCGTCACCGCGAGCCCGGCCCTGCTGCGCGACGAGGCCGCGACCTATATCACCAGCTTCCACCTCGCGCGCGAGAACGAGGGGCTGGTCGCCGAGTTGTCGCGACGATTCCCAAGCGTGACGCCGCTGGACGTGGACGCCATTCTGGGACAGGTGCGACAGGTGATCGACCGAGGCGTGCTGGCGGTCGAATACGTCTTCGCCTTCACGATCTTGGCGGGGCTGCTGGTGATGTACGCGGGAATCCAGGCAAGCCTGGAGGATCGGCGCGCCGAGCACGGCATCCTGCGCACGCTGGGGGCCGGGCGTCGGGCATTGCTTGGAAGTCTGGCGGTCGAGTTCACCGCCGCCGGACTGCTGGCCGGACTGCTCGCCTCGATCTTCGCCGAGGCCACCGGCTGGCTGCTGGCCGAGCAACTGTTCGAGCTGGAGTTCAGCTTCAACCCCTGGCTCTGGGTCGTCGGCGTCCTAGGCTCCGGATTGGCGATCGGGCTGGCCGGAACCCTGGCGACCTATCCGCTGCTGATTCGGCCACCACTGCACTCGCTCAGACGGGCGGGTTGAACGGGGTTTCAGGAAGGGATCGGCAGGATTTCAAGGATTTGCAGGAGCGAAGATCCTTCCCGATCCTGCAAATCCTGCCTCGCTCGTGTGCGCGAGGCCGAGGTCAGTCAGCGGCTGAGTTCAGGCCGTAATCCAATTACCGAAGTTCTCGGCACTCTTCTCCTCGCCGTCGCTGTAACCGGCCTCATAGGCCTCGGTCAGACGCTGCTCCTCGCGCTTGGGGTTCTGGAGGAAACCACACTGCCATCCCTGGATGTATTCATCGTCGACGCCCATCTGCTCCATCTTGGTCACGGCATCGTAGTAGAACTGGTTCATTTCCGGTCTCCGAGCTGTTTTTCATTTGGTGAAGGCGGCATCCATCAGGACTGGGCCATCGATTTATTCTGTGGACGAATCCGACCCTCATCGGCGGGACCCGTCGAGTCCTCTCTGGTTATAGACTCTCGGACGGAGCGTCGCCCGACAGCGGGCACGATCACGGGGACGAGAAGGGACATAAGAATACAGCGTTTTTCTAATAGGTGACAAGAAGCATGGGCAATCGAACGGCACCTGGGTTGCAATGACGATCATCAATTTCAAGCGGTTGCCAAACCGCCGATTCAGTCCCATCTGAGCCATTCAGCCTCATCCAGCCGACCCTTGCGATCATCCGACCCGGAGGAACCAGACACGCCATGCGTCCAGCCCAGTTGTTTCGCGTCCTGGATCGCGAGCTCGCCAGTACCGCCGAGGGCCACCACACGCCGACCATGCTTTGGGGGCCGCCGGGGGTCGGAAAATCACAGATAGTGTCTCAAACCGCCGGACACCACGGTGTTCCGGTGATCGACATCCGACTGTCGCAGATGGAACCGAGCGACCTGCGCGGCATCCCCTTCCGCGACGGCAACCGGGTCGAATGGGCCATCCCTGCGGTCCTGCCCGACATCCAGCGCCACGGCCTCAGCGGCATCCTTTTCCTCGACGAGATCACCTCCGCCCCGCCAGCGGTTTCGGCCGCAGCCTATCAACTCATCCTGGACCGCCGACTGGGCGAGTATCGCGTTCCGAACGGCTGGGCCATCTTCGCCGCCGGCAACCGCCAGGGCGATCGCGGCGTCACCTACGCCATGCCGGCGCCGCTGGCCAACCGTTTCGCCCACTTCGAGGTCGAGACCCATCTGGACGACTGGGTGGCCTGGGCCTATGCCAACGGTATCGACGAACGCCTTATCGCCTTCCTGCGCTTCCGCCCCGAACTCCTGTTCGATTTCGATCCCGCCCACAATCCGGTCGCCTTTCCATCGCCGCGATCCTGGGAGTTCGCCCATCGCGGACTCCAGAAATTCCAGAACGACCCGGACCTGCTCCAAGGGGCGCTTCAGGCCTGCGTCGGGCCGGCCGCCGGAATCGAGCTGGCCGCCTTCATCCGCAGCCTGCAACAGATGCCGGACCTGGACGCCATCGCGCGCGGCGAGTCGGTGAGCGTTCCGCGCGAGATCGACCTCCAGTATGCCGTCGCCGCCGCCCTGGTCGGCCGGGCGATCCGCGCGACCGGGGAGGACGACGGTCACACCCTCATCGGCAACATCCTCAACTACGCCGGGCATTTCCATGAGCGCGAGATGGGCGTGATGCTGGTCTCCGATCTGCACCGCGCGCTCGGCAACCGACTCTTCGAGATACCCGCCTTCGCCGACTGGGCTCAATCCGTATCGGACGTCATGCTCTATGCCTGAGGCCGCCATGCAGCCGGACCCGTCTGCGGTCGAGACCAAGCTGACCGCAGCGCGCACGCGCCTCATCCTCGACAAGCCCTTCCTGGGCGCGCTGGTGCTGCGCCTACCCTTGAAGGCAGCCGGCTCCGACTGGTGCCCAACCACCGCGACCGACGCCAAATCCTTCTATTTCAATCCGGCTTACATCGCGTCGCTGACTCTGGAGCAGACCCAGTTCATCCTGGCCCATGAGGCACTGCACTGCGCGCTCTCGCACTTCGCGCGACGCCAGCACCGAATCAAGCATCGCTGGGATCTGGCCTGCGACCACGCGATCAACCCGCTTCTGATCGACGACGGACTGACCCCGCCGCACTCCGCGCTCGCGCAGCCGCGATTCAAGGGACTGACCGCCGAGGAAATCTATCCGCTGATCGACGAGGAGGACCCGTCCGAGACGCTCGACCAGCATCTCTACGACCGAGAAGCAGGATCGAACGGCAGCCGACCCGAGCATAACGACACCGAGTCGAACGGCAGTCGGGACGCAGAAGATGCAGAGGACAATGGCGGGGCAGGATCCAGCGCGCCAACCCCCGAGACCGACACCGAGGGCTCGGTCGCGCCCGAGCCCCGCCCCCTGTCGGCGAGCGAGCGGGAGACGCTCGCGACGCAATGGCGGCAGCGACTCGCCGGCGCCGCCCAGCAGGCACTCCAAGCCGGCAAGCTCGGCGGCGAGATGGCGCGCATGATCGAGCATCTGCTCCAGCCCCAGCTGCCCTGGCGCATGCTGCTCGCACGCTATCTCACGGCCCACGCTCGGGACGACTACGACTATCACCGCCCCTCGCGCCGCGAGGGCGGTTTCATCCTGCCCCGTCTGCACAGCCACCAGATGGATCTGGTCGTGGCGATCGATACCTCGGGCTCCATTCGAAGCGGCGAACTCGACGACTTCATGGCCGAGATCGACGCGCTCAAGGGACAGGTGCGGGCGCGTGTCACCCTGCTCCCCTGCGATGCGCGGCTCGATCCGGGCGCGCCCTTCCAGTTCGAGCCCTGGGACGCCTTCCAGCGTCCCGCTCAGCTCGCTGGGGGCGGCGGGACCCGCTTCACGCCGGTGTTCGAGTGGATCGCCGACCGTGAGCGGCCTCCGGACCTGCTGGTCTACTTCACCGACGCCAACGGCGAGTTTCCAACGCGCGAGCCCACCTATCCCGTCATCTGGCTGGTGAAGGGACGCACCCCGGTGCCCTGGGGTCAGCGCATACAGCTCAACTGATCCATGCGGATGCACCCGCTTGACCCAAGCCCGGCGGCGGGTTCATTGTGTTTGCACCCCGTCGCCGAAAACCTTCGGCCATACTTCTCTCGCCCACCTGAATCGGCACGACCGTCGCGACGGGAACTCAGCGGACGGTCGCCTCTCTGAGCAAGCGATGATGACGACCAGATTTCCCACCCGAATCAGAAAACTCCTGCTCGCGGCCGGCGTGATCGCGACGACCGGACTCGCAGCACCCACCACCCAGGCGTTCGATCTGCCGGACATGGGCAGCTCGGCGGACGCCGTCATGTCGACCGGAGCCGAGCAGAAGCTCGGCAAGGCCTTCATGCGCAGCGTGCGCGAATCGCTGAAGATCGTCGACGACCCGACCCTGATCAGCTACATCGAAACCCTCGGTCAGTCGCTGGTCGCCGCCGACCCCGAGGCATCGGGCAACTTCACCTTCTTCCTCATCGACGAGCCCGTGGTCAACGCCTTCGCCGGTCCGGGGGGCTACATCGG
The DNA here is from genome assembly GCF_042682685.1 of Thiorhodococcus fuscus. Classification (NCBI taxonomy): domain Bacteria; kingdom Pseudomonadati; phylum Pseudomonadota; class Gammaproteobacteria; order Chromatiales; family Chromatiaceae; genus Thiorhodococcus; species Thiorhodococcus fuscus. Next base: position 79,017 of record NZ_JBHUHX010000001.1, on the reverse strand, counting down.
CGTCTATGCCGGTCTCGTCCTGGCCGCCGAGACCGAAAGCGAACTGGCCGCAGTCATGGCCCACGAAATCGCCCACGTGACCCAACGGCATCTGATGCGCAGCATCGAAGACCAGAGCAAGATGTCGATCCCGGCGACCGCGCTGCTGATCGCGGCCGCCATTCTGGGCGCACAGGTCTCGTCCGATGCGGGCGTCGCCGCCATCGCTGGCATCCAGGCGGCAGCGCTTCAGCGTCAGATCAACTTCACCCGCGACAACGAGAAGGAGGCCGACCGGCTCGGCATCGCCACGCTCGCGAACGCCGGATTCGACCCCTACGCCATGGCCGGATTCTTCGAGAAGCTGACCAAGTCGAGCCGGCTCTATGCGAACAACGCGCCCGAGTTCCTGCGCACCCACCCGGTCAACAGCAACCGCATCGCCGATGCGCTCGGACGCGCCGACGACCACGGCGCCAGGCAACGCCCGGACAGCCTGGGCTTTCAATTGACGCGCGCCAACCTGCGCCAGCGCGCCTATTCGCGCGCGGAACTCTCGGTCGACCATTTCCGCAAGACGCTGCGCGAGGGACGGCTGCGCAGCGAGATCGCCGAGCGCTACGGCTATGCGCTGGCGCTGGAGCGCGCCGGAAACCTGTCCCAGGCCAAGGAACTGACCGACGCACTGCTGTCGGCGAAACCCAGCCAGGCCGAATTCATCATTCTTGACGCGCGGCTCGACCGCAAGATGGGCAAGGCCAAGCAGGCCGTTCAGATGCTGCGCCAGGCGACCAGCCTCGCATCGGATCAATGGCCGCTGCGCGTGGCCTACGCCGAGGCGCTCCTGGACGCGGGGCAGCCGAACAAGGCGATCGACGAACTGACGACGGTCGCCAGGCTGCGCCCCGGAAACGCCTACCTCTACGACATGCTGGAGCAGGCCGCGATGAAGGCCGGCAACCGCGCCGCGACCCATCGATTCCGTGCCGAAAAGCTCTATGCCGAGGGCGACCTCGAACCGGCGATCCGTCAACTTGAGTTCGCCCTGCGCGAGCGCGATATTCCCTATCACGACGCCGCGCGAATCCAGGCGAGACTGGATGCTTGGAAAGAAGAAGAACGCGATCAGAAGCGCGAGGGAAAGGACAGGAATCGAGGGGAAGGCCGGACCGGCTGACGCGCCGTATCAAGGGCCGTGATCTGCAGGCGTTGCCAGCCGAACGCAAGCCCTTTCAAGGCCCGCGAGGACTGCTGTAAGCTCGGGGTCGCGGTGCAACCGGCGGAGCGTCCCTATCTCCGTTGCCGTACTACACATTCGACCGGCTCGCCCCCATCACGGCAAGACCGTCCTTCAGCGAGCCAGGACGTTGCATTCGACCATTAGGCTCGCCCATTTCATTTCATCACTGACGCTCGACAGGAGATCCTGCATGATCGACGCGAAACGTAGAATCCTACTGAAAGGCTCTCTGGCAGCCGGCTCGATCGGCCTCGCGGCCGGAGCCGGATTGCTGACACCTGGACGCGTGCTGGCCGAATGGAACGAGACCGCCTTCCGTGCCAAGGACATCCCCACCGCCTTGAGCAGCCTCATGGGGGCCGACAACGCCGAGGTCAGCGACAAGATCAAGATCAAAGCCCCGGACATCGCCGAGAACGGCGCAGTGGTTCCGGTCACGGTGGAAACGGACCTGGAGGGGGTCACCTCGATCGCCATCATCGCCTCCGGCAACCAAACCCCGCTGATCGCCTCGTTCGAGCTGTCGCCGATCGCCCTTCCTTTCGTCGCAACCCGTATCAAGATGGCCAAAACGGCCGACGTGGTCGCGGTCGTCAAGGTCGGGGACACGCTTTACAAAAACGCGAAGAACGTCAAGGTCACCATCGGCGGATGCGGCGGCTGAGCCACGGCTTCACCGACCGCCTCAAGCAACACCGCCTCCCGATCAAAGACGCCAATAGAGGATTGAGACGATGCCAGACATCAAGATTCGCGCCAAACTGAGCGGCGATGAAACCACCGTCAAATGCCTGATGAGCCACCCGATGGAAACCGGACTGCGCAAGGACAGCAAGACCGGAGAATTGGTCCCGGCACACTTCATCCAGGAGGTCGTCGGCAAATACAAGGACCAGGTCGTGATGACCGCATCCTGGAGCGGCGGGGTTTCCAAAAATCCCTACCTCTCTTTCAAGTTCAAGGGCGGCGCGGTCGGCGATCCGATCGAGATCGCCTGGACCGACAACAAGGGCGAATCCAGCAGCGCCTCCGACACCATCTCCTGATAGCGTCCGCCCCACGGATCCGATAGCGCCCCGGCCTGTCGCCTGCTGGCGACTTCCCTGGGGCCTACGATCCCGCCGCTCAATCGTCTCGCAAACGCCTCACATGGCGAAAGACATGGGCGTCGTCCAACGGACCCGTATAGACCTTGGCCCCGCCCTCTGGACGCCGACGAAAACGCTTGTAGGACCAGAGATACTGCTCGGGACAGGTCAGGACGCAACGCTCGATCCCTTCGTTGAGCGCACGCGCAGCGACCTCGTCATCCGCGTTGGCGACCCCCTCGGGCGCAGGGATGCAGTGCAGCCTGAATCCTCCCTCGGCCAGACGCTCGGCGAAGAGGAACACCACCGGGGCCCCAGTGCGCTTGGCCAGTCGATTGACCAGTAGCATGGTGAATGCGGGTATGCCGAAGAAGGGCGCGAAAACGGCACCCTTGTTGGCCTTGGGCTCCTGATCCGGCAGGATCCCGACGAAATCGCCGCGCTCCAGCGCCTGAACCAGCACCCGGATGCCTTTGGCGGTAATGGGCGCCAACTCCCCTCCGGTTCGCGCGCGAGCGGCACGGATGAGGTCGTCGAGATAGCGCTGGGGTTTGTAGAAAATGGCTGTCGGCCCTTGCGCCGCGAGATAGAGCCCCGCCAGCTCCCAGGCTCCGATGTGCGGAGAGAGCACGATCACCCCCTTCCCCTCTTCCCGTCGCAGCCATTCGGCCCCTCGGACCTCCTTCACCAACCCCAAGACCTGATCGACCGGGCGCAGCCAGAGATAGCCGATCTCGGCGTAGGTCTTGCCGAATTCCCTGAGATTGCAATCGCGCAGACGTACCTGCTCCTTGGCAGACAGATGCGGCATGCAGAGCGCGATATTCATGAGCGCATTGCGGCGCTGCCGATTCGGCCAGCGCGCGACGATCGCCCCGGCGAACGCGCCTAGACGATGGGTCGTCGACAGGGGCAGACGAGCGATGAGACGCACCAGAAAATGCGCCAGCGCGTCCTTCCAGACCACACCGAAGGTCCGATTTGTTTGTTGTTGGGATTGCTTCGCCAATCGATTCTCCTCGAAAAGGCCATCCAGGCGCCCCGATCCGGCCCGCAAGATGAAAAAAAGACGTATCGCCCCTAGTTAGCTGGGCTAGCTGACCGAGGACGAAGCCAACCGGATCGAGCAACGCGCCCCGCCGGACAAACCTGGCATCGGTGCGCGCGGTTCGAACACCGAGCCGCTATGATCGCGCCAGACACGAAAACGATCGCCACATGCGAAACCCCGGCTCCCGATGGGCCGACGGAACATCAAGGCGACTGCATTCCGCCGTTGCATGGCAACGACACCAACCACCAACCGAACCCCGATCTGGAGGAAGACCGCATGAACGAAGATCAACCGAAGGGACTGAGTCCTCAGGAGGCCATGGAACTGCTCGAATCCCATCCGCAGGCGGTGCTGGTGGATATTCGCTCCTCCATGGAGTTCCTCTTCGTCGGGCATCCCAAGGGGGCCGTCCACGTCCCCTGGATCGACGAGCCCGACTGGGTCGTCAACCCGCATTTCGTTACCGAGATTCGCAAGCTTCTGCTCGGAGGCGCCGTCTGCGACCAAAATGCAGGGTGCGCCCCGGTGATCCTCATCTGCCGCAGCGGCAAACGCTCGCTCGAAGCCGGCAAGGCACTCGTCAGCGAGGGGTTCAAAGCGGTCTACCACGTCGATGAGGGATTCGAGGGCGATCTCGACGAACAGCACCATCGCAGCACCCTCGGCGGATGGCGCTTCCAGGGACTTCCCTGGGAGCAGTGCTGAGAAGACACCCCGACAGGCGCCTGAGTCAGTCCTGAATACCCAGTTCGAGCCGCCGCTCCTCGGCATCGCGCCGGCAGCGGCTCAAAGACTGGAGCTTGCGGACGATCTGACGCGCCGCGCGCAGATTGCTCGGGCACGGATCGGCGAGCAAATCGTGGAGTTCCTTGTCGAGCGCAGCGCACTCCTCAGCGAGACTGGTCAGGATCTCGGCCACTGCGGTTGCGGGATCCGGCCGGCTGGTTGCCTCGGCCAGCGTCTCGCGCAGCTCCATCTCCTCCATGAGGGACGCCCCGCGATTCCCGCGAATCTCGGCGTAATCGCCAGACTCTGCCGCAGTCTCCGAATAGAGGCTGAAGAGATATTCCGCCCTGGAGAGCGGATCGGTCAGGGTGCGGTAGGCCTCCTCGACCTGGGTCAAGGCCCGAACGTTTCCGGCGGAATCGACATCGTTGTCGATTCCGTAACGGATCCTCCGGGCGCTTCTGAGCAGGGCGCGATACCGCTCGGCCAACAGGCTGGCATCGATCGCGAAGCTCATCGGAAGGTCGAAGAGTTCGAAATAGTTCTTGGTGGAGTTCAGCACGACGAGCAGCATGGGTGAAGAAGGTCACCCGTCCGCAATCAAGACGACCCTAGGCTGGCCGGGTAGCCTCATGCTAACCGGATTGACGACGAAGGCAAGTGCTTGTTCAGGCCAGCCCCCCACCTCATGGGCGAATGGTCCTTCAGGCGCTCGCAACGATGCGTTGAACGTCGAGCTTGACGTCCACGGCGGCGCAGGACGTAGGGGGGCGTTGCCCGGATTCGTCGCGTCGATCGACCAACTGCTGCAGATCGATCTTATTCAGATGTTCGTAGATGAGATCGCTTAGATCGTGCCAAAGATCATGGGTGAGGCAAGGGCCGTTGTCCTGACAATTGTGGGCACCGCCACAGCGCGTGGTATCGACGCTCTCGTCCACCGCTGCGATCACCTCGGCGACATGGATCTCGGCGGCGGCGCGCGCGAGATTGTAGCCGCCGCCCGGGCCCCGAACGCTGGTCACGAGCGAGCGCTTACGCAGCTTGGCGAACAGTTGTTCCAAATAGGACAGGGAAATGCCCTGCCGCTGAGCGATATCGGCCAACGCAATCGGTCCCTGCCCCTGATGGATAGCCAGATCCAGCATCGCGGTCACGGCGTAGCGGCCCTTGGTCGTCAATCTCACGTGCAGCCCCTCCGGCTTCGTTTTCGAGGGTGAATCATACGTTACCCGACAAGAACGATCAATTAAGCCCTATGCGCGGTAGGGTCGTCCAGTCCGTCCGCGTTGGTCGCCGACTCCATCGTCATGGAGTCCAGATCAGTCTCGTGCTCGAAGCACTGCATGATGCCTTGGGCTTCGAGCGCCTGAGACATGGCCTCCATGCGCCGATCCATGTGATGGATGTGATCGAGCATGCGGTTGATGGCATTGGCAACCGGGTCCGGGGCATCGCGGGTGGCACCATAGGCGTCGAAGCCGATCCGCTTGGCGGTATCGGCACGACGCTGGGTCGCCGCGTCGCCCGCCGGCTCGATGATTCGCCCCGGCACGCCGACCGCCGTCGCGCCGGCCGGAACCGATTTGACGACGACCGCGTTGGAGCCGATCCGCGCGCCATCGCCGATCTCGATCGGCCCCAGCACCTTGGCCCCCGCCCCCACGACCACGTCACACCCGAGGGTCGGATGACGCTTGCCCTTCTGCCAGCTCGTCCCGCCGAGCGTCACCCCATGATACAGGGTGCAATCGTCGCCGATCACGGCGGTCTCTCCGATCACGACACCCATGCCGTGATCGATGAAGAAGCGCCGCCCGATCACGGCGCCCGGATGGATCTCGATGCCGGTGAAGAGCCGCGCGAAATTGGACAAGACGCGCGCCAGCCATTTGAAGTCACGGTGCCACAGCCAATGCGACAGACGATGGGCCATCACGGCATGAATCCCCGGATAGGTCGTCAGCACATCGAAACCGTTGCGCGCGGCCGGATCGCGGTCGAAGACGCAACGGATATCTTCATTCAATCGGGCGAACATGAATCTCACTCACTGTCTGAAACGGGTGCGGATCGTCGCCGAGACCGGCAGGTCTAGGCGTCGTGCCGCTTGAAACGGTCGGACGTCTTGCGTCCCTGGGCGGCATTGAGGATGCCGCGCAGGATATTGAGCTCGACACGGTCGAGACGCGCGCGATTGAACAGACGCCGCAAACGCTTCATGAGGGTGCGCGACTGCTCTGGGTCGCTGAACCCGATATGCAGCAGCGTTTCGAGCAAATGGCCAAAGAAACCCTCCATCTCATCGGCCGGCGCCAAATCGCGCCGCTCCTCCGAAACCGCAGCGGACTCGCGCCGAACGCCGGCGAGCGCCTGACGTCGGATCTCGTAGGCCAGCACCTGGCCGGCTGCGGCGATGTTCAGCGAGCTGAAGTCGGGATTGGTGGGGATGTGCACCAGATAATGACAGCGGGCCAACTCATCGTTGGACAGCCCAGAGCTCTCGCGTCCGAACACCAGGGCGACATCGCCCTCGGCGGCCTCGTCCAGCAAACGGCGCGCGCACTCGGACGGATCGAGCAGCGGCCACTCGATACTGCGCAAACGGGCGCTGGCACCGATCACCAACCGACAGCCGGCAAGCGCATCCACCAGGTTCTCATGGACGCCTGCCGACTCGAGCAGCGCGTCGGCACCCGAGGCGCGGGCCATGGACTCGGCATCCGGACGGGTCTTTGGGGACACCAGTTCCATGCGCGAGAGACCCATGGTCTTCATCGCTCGGGCCATCGCCCCCATGTTGCCGGTGTGGGTCGTCTCCACCAGCACGAAGCGGATTCGTGCGAGCGAGTCGGTCATTTGGTCTATCATGCGCGGTCAGTTCATCAAGAATATCGCCGTATCATCGAGCTATGATACAGCGACCGCTCGGGATATCCTTCACGACATGCACCCAAGTCTCAACATCGCCATCCGTGCCGCTCGCAGTGCCGGCAGAATACTCCTGCGCTTCTCGGATCGCGTCGATCAGATCAAATTCGAGTCCAAGAGTCACAACGACTTCGTCAGCGACGTCGATCGCGCCGCCGAAGCCGCCATCATCCAAGAGCTGCGGGGACGCTTCCCCAATCACGCCATCCTGGCCGAGGAAAGCGGCGAACAGGGCAGCGGCGACTTTCAGTGGATCATCGATCCCCTGGACGGAACCACCAACTATCTTCACGGCTTCCCCCAATACTCCGTATCCATCGCGCTCAAGCACAAGGGACAGCTCGAATGCGGCGTGGTCTACGATCCGCTGCGCGAGGAGATGTTCACCGCCGCGCGCGGACAGGGCGCCCAGCTCAACGACCGCAAGATCCGCGTCACCAACCGCCCGTCGCTCGACGGCGCACTCATCGGCACCGGATTTCCCTTCCGCGACCAGCGGTACATCGACGCCTATGTCGGCATGTTCAAGGCCATGACCGAGGCCACGGCCGGACTGCGCCGCCCCGGATCGGCCGCCCTCGACCTGGCCTATGTCGCGGCGGGCCGTACCGATGGATTCTGGGAACTGGGCCTTTCGCCCTGGGACTGCGCCGCTGGCGCCCTGCTGGTGCAGGAAGCGGGGGGAACGGTCACCGATCTGAGCGGCGGCACCCGCTATCTGGAGACCGGCAATCTCGTCGCCGGAAACCTCAAGGTCCACCGCGCCATTCTGGACCTCATCACCCCCTTCCTAAACGACAAGCTGAAGGCCTGATCGCCCTCGGCGGCCCCCGATATTCATCGGTACGGCCGCTTGAGGCGCTATTCGACGTTGAGAACGACCCGCACCGAGAGGCCCCAGGCAGCAGTGTTTGCTGGGGCGTCTACCTCCCGCCCCAGGCGATCCTCCTCACCGACCCGCAGGATCGGATCCCGCGCGCCGTTGGTCGATCAGCGCTTCGGCGCGGTCGCGCTCGCGGCAGCCAAGATAGGCGCCCGGATCAGTTGCTGGGGAGGTAGACGCTGACCGGACGCACCGGACGACCATCGGACCAGACTCCCAGGTCGAAGCTTAGCTGGTCGGCCCGCTCGCCTTCGCGGATGACCCGGTCGAGCGCGAACCAGAGGTAGCGCCAATCCAGGTCGTCTTCCGTGCCGACGCCGTCGAGCATCAGCTGCGCGAGCAGCGGCGGGAAGAAACTGGTGTCGTCGGTGGCCTGCTCGTGGTTGGCGAAATGGCCGGGACAGCCGTGGGTGTCGGTGTAGGACAGGAACATGCGCTTGTGTTCGGTGGCGATGTAGCCGAAGGGTGTGTCCCACTGGGCCTTGGGCACGATCCAGTCCGAGTCGCCGTGAAGGATGGCGACCGGCATGGTCAGGGCGGTGCCGGTGACGCGAATGTCCACATCGTCGGCGAGGCTGTTCAGCGCCTTGCCGAACTTGCCGGGCGCCGACGCGGTCGAGGTGCTGGGGATCGGGTCGGCGGTGAGCACCTGCAGCGGCAGCAGGTTGTCCGGGTAGCCCTCCTGCTGCACGTAATAGGGCCAGCTGAGCGCGAACAGACCGCCCAGGGAGTGGCCGTAGACGTAGGTATCCACTGGCTCGCCTGGGCCGAACCCGGACCGAACGTAGGCGTCGGCGACGCTTGCCAGGGCATTCTTCAGCCATTTTTCCTGAGACGGAACGAGCCCGTCGCCGAAGATCTCGTCGAGCAGCTCCGCGACGGTCATCAGCCCGCTGTCCGGGAACCGGCAGAATCCGGTCTGGTAGTTGGGATAGAAGACGCTGTAGCCCTGCCTGACCAGATGCTCCAGATGGGCGCGGTAGATCTGCGAGGCGCCGAGCGCGAACCCGTGCAGGAAGATCACCGCCTTCGGACGGCCGTTGTCGCCGAGGAAGGGCGTCGCCGGCCGGTAGACCTCGATATAGGTGCCGGCCTGGCAGTCTCCGTGGGTCTCGACGCTGTACTCGGGCGAGCTGTAGATGGCGCTGTAATCCAGCTTGGCCGGTGGCTTCGGACGCAGCCAGCCGAACAGGCGGCAGATCGTCGTCTGGACGAGGTAGGCGAGGGTACTGCCCAGAACGGTCAGGAGCATGGACATGGCTCGGGCCTCCAGCGGGATTGTGAGTATGCGGGCGGAGCGAATCGCCGCCCGGTGCGCTCATGGCGCGGGTATTCGGCGACCGGCCACGGATTCATGACCGGCCTCGCGAATTCTTGCCCAATCGATTATGGGCTAGGGTGCAAGATCGAGCGTCCGGACCGCCGCTTCGGTCTCGGTCACCACATCGTCTGGCCCGGCGATGAGCAAGACCCGCTTGGTGTCGTGCAGGATGCGAGGTCTCGGCGGCGCATCCCGCATCGTCTCGGCCGGCACCGGCGCATTCAGGACGGCGACGACATCCGCAGCGTCCTCCGCACTGTCCCACAGGGTATCCAGCAAGGCGATATTGGCGCCGTCGCGCGTCTGGATCACGACGGCCCAATCCCCATTCCAGCCTGCGGCGGCCCGGGAGGCGGATTCTTCGTCACCTTGGGCGATCAGGCTGGCAATCACCAGCTCGCCCAGACGGGTCTGATAGAGCACCTGTCCGCCGAGCGCCTTGGCGATGGCGTCGGCCTTGCCCACCAGGGGCGATTGCTCCGGCTCCTCGCCCGCGACGAATTTGTCGCGATGCAGGATCTGTTCCGTCGTGGTCGGCACCCGGTCGAACATGGCGGCAAAGTCCCGTTCCTGGCCGTCCTGATAGCGCTGAAGCACGAAGAGGGCTCCGGCGGCATAGGGAACGACGCTCAGTTCGCCGAGGAACCGCTCGCCCGGTGTCGGGACGAGTTCCACGGGCTCGCTCAGGATCTCGGCGAGATAGGTCTCGGCGTCGTCCGGCATCTGGGATTGGAGCATCTGCAGAACCTGGACGGCTTGTGCCTGCCCCTCCAGGAGCGCGGTTGCGGCCAGCGTCGCATCCAGCGTGCCGGGGTGCCGCTCCTGGTACGCCGTCAAACCGATAGCCTGATCCTGCGCGGCATGAACCAGCTCGTGGATCAGTGTCTGCGCGAGCTCGTCGCCGGATGCGCCTTTCACCAGAAGAACGTGCTTCCCGGACGGGTCATAGACGCCGGCGATGTCGGTCAAGGGCGACATGCGGTCTCTGGCGGCAAGCGCGAAGTCCGCAGGGATGAGGCCCAGAGTGCGGAAGAGCGCGATCTGGCCGTCGACCTCCTCTGCCTGGGCCGCGTCCCAGAGAAACGGCGATTGCTTGAAGTAGGTGGCGAGGACATCGCCACGCGACGCGGACTCGACCTGAGGCAAGGGGTCGAGCCTGAGACCGCTGACCTGCGTGATGACGGTCGCATAGCGATCCATCATGAGACGCGGATCTTCGCGGCCGGTGTCGCGCCGAAAGTAGTCGAGCAAGGGATTCGAGAAGTTCTCGCCCGCCGTCGCCCCAGTGGCGGCGCCGACGAGGCAGAGCAGGGCGAGAACGAGACCTGACTTAGCGCTCGTCTTCCTTGTCGTCGAGCTTGCGCAAGAGGTCGTAGGCATACTGATACTCCATGTAGTTGGCGGCGCGGGTCTGCAGGCTGATCGTGAGGTGACGCTCCGCCTCCGCGCGGCGGCCTTGCTCTGCGGCGATCGCGCCCAGGAAGTAGTGCGCCTCGCAGAGGCGCGAGCGGCCCTTGGCGGTGGCGAGCAGTGTGGGCGCGTCGATCTGTCGGGTGAGGAAGCGCACGCGCGTGGCGAGCCAGTCGTCGTCGAAGTCCTGAAGTCGCGCCAGGATCGCGTGCTGCTGCTCGGCGTCGACACCTCCGCCCTCGCGCCAGGCGAGGGCCGCCATCAGCAGGGAGATGTCGGCGCGATACGGCGACAGATCCATGCGTTCGAGGAAAACCGGAACCGCAAGCCTTGGCTCGTCGTTCATGAGCAAGTGCACCCCGAGGTACTCCGTGACGGTGGGGATGGTCTTGGAATAGAGGTCGAGCAGCTCCCGAAGCAACGGCGCGGTCGAGCCCGGCTGCGCGGCCTCGCTCGCCGCGAGATAGCGCGGGGCGTAGTTGTGGGGGTACGTGCGACGGGGGTCCGTGATGTCGCGGGCAAGGGCGCCATAGAGCTCGGCGGCCGTCGCCGGCTCGTCGAGTTCGAGGAATTCCCTGGCCAGGGAACTGCGCACCCGGATTCCTTTCCAGTCAGAGGGCGACGCCTCCTGTGCGAGTTCGACGGCTAGCGATGGATCTCCCGCTTCGTGGGCGTATTTGGCCAGCCACGGCACGAAATAGTCGGCGGCGTTGTAGCGTCTGTAGGTTCGCAGCACCTGCAGGGCTGCGGCGCGGTTGCCCTGGCGCAGGTAGAAGAGGGCCAGCTCGGCGGGCGCGCGGCCCCTCGGATAGCGCTTGGCTGCAGTCGTGAAGTACTTTTCGGCCTGCAGTTCGCGGCCGGTGCGCTCGCTCGCCAAGGCGAAGCCGATGAGGCCATAGCCGGTTCCGTTCCTGGCAGCTTGTTCCAGGATGGGATAGGCCGTCTCGACATTGCCGGCGTCCATCTCCAGATCGCCGATGCTGATCCGCAAGCGCCCCGCCGTCAGCGTGGTGTGATCGTGCTCCAGATAGGACTGCATGACCTCGATGGCCTGCTGCGGCTTGCCGTCGTCGATCAGCATGGTCGAAAGCAGATCATAGGGCTTGCTGTCGCTGGGATTCGCCGCAATGGCGCGGCGCAGCTCGGTCTCGGCGACGGCAGAGTCCCCCGCCTCCTTCGACAGCTTGCCCTTGAGGTAGAGGATCGCCGGAAGATGTTCGATGCCCTCGGCGTAGGCGCCGAAGGCGCTCGGAGACAGCTTCAGGCCGACGATCTCGCGCGCGACCTCGTAGTCGAAGGGCGCGGCGGCCATGGCCAGGTCGAGCTGCGGGCGCGCACAGCCGTTGACGAGATGGAGATCGCGACAGGAGGAGACGAGAGCGAGCAGATCTCCCCGCGCCGGGTCGCTGAGGGCATGCAGTGCGTCCAGGGCGTCGAGCACCTTGGGAAAATCCGCAGCATTCTTGGAGGTGTGCAAGAAAAGAATGAAATCGCTGAGCAGACGACGATCCGCTCCGTCGAGACTCAATGTCTTAAAAAACTGGATCCGCGTCTCGACCTCCGGATCATAGCCGCGCACCCAGATCCAAGCGGTTTGGCGCAGCGGAGCGTCGGGGTAGGCCTGCTCGATCAGCTGCGCGATCTCGCTCGCTCGCGGGGGACGGCCAAGTCCCTGGGCCTCGAAGGTCACCTGATAGTAGAGGGCGTCCTGCATCTCCAGCGCGAGCAGCGTCTTCACCAAGTCCATGTCGAAGAGATGGCTGGCCTGCCGCATCCGCAGCGGCTGGCCCAGGAGTCGCGATTCCAGCTGGACCCAGTGCGGCAGGGCCTCGTTCCGCGTGGTCCCGAGTCGTGCGGTCGCGACCAGGTCGGGATCGGACATCAGCGAGGCCGGCTCGACCAGCTCGCCCAGGATCTCCAGGTGGGTTTCGAGGAGATCGAGCGGGTACTGGCGGACATGGGAATTGCTGACCCCGACGACACGGATCGAGGCGGCGTATTCGGCGAGATGGATGAAATCCACATAGTCGCCCGCGAAACGCTTGATGAGGGCCGATCCATCGGAACCCATGCCGCTTTCGCGGCTGGCGCGCGCGAGCAGATAGCTCGCGAGCTTCGCATCGTCGCTGCCCGCCTCGGACGCGGTTTGAAGTCCATCCAGATCGCGCTTGACGAAGGCGATGAGCAAGCGACTCCGATCCATCTCGGGGGCGGTTTCAAGCGACGCCAGCGCGGGCGCCGGCAGGTCGAGCGCAAGCCAGACCAGGCCCTCGACGAAGGGATCCCGCGCACCGGAGGCCAGATAGGCGGCCAGGGCGCGCGTCGCCAGAAGGTCGGCGACGCCGCTGTCGGTCACGGCGGTCTTGAAGAAGGCCTCCCAGGCATAGAGCTCGGCGGCCTGGAGGAGGATATCTGCCTCCGGGGCTGCGTCGAGTCGTCTATCCAGATCGGCCAATGCATGCAGCATGTCGCGGCTGTTGAGCGGAATCGGTTGCTGCCTTCCCGGCACTGCCTCGGCCGCAATGGTCGGCGGCTTCGGCGCGAGCGCGTCGAGCAGGGTCCGCAGCGCGATCAGGTTGGCGTCGGAGCGCTCCGGCAGGGCGGACAGGGTGAGGCGATGAAGACGGCCGTCCAGCCGGTATTCGACCTGATAATCGTCCCCAGCGCCATCGCGGACCTCGACATCGACGGCTGCCGGGGCCTGCGCGGCGTCGGCGAGACCCTGGCGCAGCTCCAGCGCGATCGGCAAGGCGGCGACGAGGCGCTTGTCGCGCGGGGGGCTTTCGAGATAGGAGACCGGCAGCGGTCGTTCATCGAAGGGATGCGGGCTCCTGGATCCGGGCGTCGACGCCTGCTGGTACCCAGTCGCAAACAGGGGCCAGGGCGCGATCGGACTGGCGAAAAGGGCGTAGAAGAGGACGAGAAGGAGCAGAACCAGGAGCAGCAGTTCCCGTGTCTTCCCGCCCCCCTTGGTCGTGTCCGCCATATCCGGGGTGTGACGAACGTGCGGGTTCGCCTTGTCCTGATCCGTAGCCATCGAGGGCCGCTCCCTGGTCTGAATGTGAAGGCTTCCACTTATTGTGGAGACATCCTCATCCCCGACGCAATGCGAGTGCGCCGTCCCTTGGGTGCCAATATGCCGAGACTGTGACGGGATTCACAGATCGTTCAAGAAGCGACCAACGACGAATGTCCGATTTTGGAGATTCGAATGTATTCGCACTTCGGGCGCTCGAAGTGCGAATACACCAGTCCCCCTCGACGAGACGCGCCGTGATCGACTGTGAGCGCAAAGCGCTGCAAGACGCTTGGACGAACGCCTCGAATCAGCCCGGCTGGATCGGAAAACCGGCGCGCGGCCCGATGCCGAAGCGGTCGCGGCTATAGAGCGGAGGACCCTGCATATAGACGGAGACCAGCCGCGCCAGGGATTCGAGCGCATCCAGATGAATGCGTTCGTATCCGTGAGAGGCGTCCACGCCGAAAGTGACCAAGGCGGTACGCACGTCGTTGCCCGCCTCCAGCGCGGCCGCGCTGTCCGAGCGGTAGTACTTGAAGACGTCGCGCTGATGCTGGATGGAGAACTCCTGGCAGAGCTGGATGATGCGATGGGTCAGGTGATAATCGAAAGGTCCACTCTGGTCGGCCATGGCGATGGTGACGCCGAACTCGCTGGAGTTCTGGCCAGGCGCGCTGGTGCCGTTATCGATGGTGAGCATCTCGGCGACGTCCTGATGCAGCGCGGCCGAGGCGCCGGACCCGACCTCTTCCGAGATGGTGAAGAGCGGATGACAGTCGACCGGCAGGTCGAAGCCCTCGCGCATCAGCGCCTCGATCGAAGCGAGTAGCACGGCGGCGCCGGCCTTGTCGTCGAGATGGCGCGAATTGATGAAGCCGGTATCCGTGATCTCAGGGGTCGGATCGATGGCGAGGAAATCGCCAACATGGACCCCGAGTCGCAGCAGGTCCTGCAGAGACCGCACCTTGGCGTCGATACGGAACTCGACGTGATCCCAACCACCGGGCTGATTGTCGATCTCGGGCGCGAAGGTGTGCCCAGATGCCTTGAGCGGCAGGATGGTGCCGCGCCATTGGCCGTGATCCGTGAAGAGCGTGGCGCGCGCACCCTCGGCGAAGCGCCCGTTCCAGTGACCAACCGGCACCAGCACGAGCCGACCATTGTCCTTGAGCGACTTGACCATGGCCCCGAGCGTATCGATATGAGCGACCACGGCCCGATCCGGCTCCGAGACGCGCCCCTTAAGGGTCGCCCGAATGGCCCCGCGCCGGGTAAGCTCGAAGGGAACGCCGAGACGCTCCAGCTCCTCGCTGACCAGGTGCACGACCCGATCGGTATAGCCCGATGGGCTCGGAGTGAATAGCAACCGAAGCAGGATGTCGACCAGATAGTCGGAATCGATTCGAGGTAGTTTCACGTGTCGTCCTCACGGGCAGCCGTCTGGGGAAAAAGCAGATCGACGAAACGCTCCGCCGTCGGCTGCGGCTCGTGGTTGGCCAAACCCGGCCGCTCGTTGGCCTCGATGATGACATAATCCGTTCCGCCAACGGAGGGAACGATCATATCCAGCCCAGTCACCGGTATATCGATCGCGCGCGCTGCGGCGATGGCCGCCTCGGCCAGACGGGGATGCAGATCGGCGGTCACGTCATGGATGGTGCCCCCGGTGTGCAGATTGGCCGTCTTGCGTACCTGCAGGAACTCACCCTCGGGCAAGAGATCGTCCAGATCGTAGCCGGCCTGGGTCACGCAGCGCTCGGTCTCCGAATCCATGGGAATCGCACTCTCGCCCCCGGTCGCCGCCCGGCGACGTCGGCTCTGCGCCTGGATCAGATCGCGAATGCTGTGCTGACCGGTTCCCACGATCTGGGCCGGACGCCGAATCGCGGCGGCCACGACCTGGGAGTCGATCACCACGATCCGCAGATCGTCGCCCTCGACGTACTCCTCCAGGATGACCGTCTCGCACACCCCTTTAGCCGCAGCGATCGCCCGCTCCAATGTCTCGGCATCGCGCACATCGACACTGATTCCAGCCCCCTGCTCTCCCCGCGCCGGCTTGACCACCAGGCTGCCGAGACGCGACAGGAATGCCTCGGCCTGATCGAGCGCCTCGAAACGCGCCTGCTCGGGCACCCGCAACCCGGCATGCCGCAGCAGCCGATGGGTGACCGCCTTGTCGTCGCAGCGGCTCATGGCAACCGCGCTGGTCAACTCGCTCAAACTCTCTCGACAGACGATCCGGCGTCCGCCGAGCACCAGCGCGAAATAGCCGGCCGAGGCATCGATCACCTCGATCCCGATCCCGCGCCGACGCGCCTCGTTGACGATGATGCTGGCATAGGGATTGAGATCGCCCTCCGGCTGGCGTCCCATGAACAGTGGCTCGTTGAAGGCGTTCTTGTTCTTGAGCGCGAAGGCGGGAATGCGCTCGAAGCCCAGTTTCTGATAGAGCCGGATCGCATTGGCGTTGTCGTGAATGACCGAAAGGTCCAGAAATGACCGGCCACGAGCGAGGAAGTATTCGATCACCTGGCGCACCAGCGCCTCGCCGATCCCCGGATAGGGGGCCTGCCCATCCACCGACAAGGCCCAGAGACTGGCGCCGTTCTCGGGATCGTCGAAGGCAGCGGCGTGATCGACACCGGTCACCACACCCAAGAGCGATCCGTCCTGATCGTCCTCGGCGACCCAGTAGGTCAGCACCTTCGAGGTTCGGTGGTCCCAGATGAAATCGGCCCCGGGCGGCACCATCCCCCGAGCGATGTAGAGACGCTGGATCGCCTCGGCGTCGGCACGGCTGTTGAGCAGTCGGATCTGAAATCCCTTGGGACGTCGCTGACAGGACTGATAGCGCTCCAGCCAGAGCCGGAAGGTATGGGACGGATCGAGAAAGAGATCCTGAGGCGCATAGGACAGCACCACGTGCGGATCGCTCAGATAGAGCGCGACGTCCCGCTTGCCCGGACGCTCGTCCTGAAGCGCCGCAGCCAAGACCATGGGGTCAGTGAAGGTCTGTCCGAACAACAGCCGACCCCAGCCGCAATCGACCGTCGCAGACTCACCCAACTCCTGATCGGCGCGTGGTCGCCGGTCCCAGTTCTTCACCGATGGGGCACGGCTGCGCTCGAGACGGTGATGGATGCGGTCTTTGGTATTCATCGTCGCATGTCCTGTATCGCTCGCGTTGATCGGACGAGGTATCGAGCCCTTAGATCCCATGTTCCTGCAACCACATCTCCAGAAGCGCGACCTGCCACAGCTTCGATCCGCGTAACGGAGTGATATGGTCATCCGGCGCGGCCAGCAACTCCTCGACATAGGCCGACTGGAAGAGCCCCCGCTCGCGGGCGCGACTCGAATGGACCAGGTCGGCGACGGTGTCCAGCACCTTACCACGCAGGTATTTCAGCGCCGGGACAGGGAAATAGCCCTTGGGACGATCGATGACCGAGCTCGGGATGATGCGACGACCCACGGCCTTGAGCACGCCCTTGCCATCGTCGCAAAGCTTGAAGCGATCGGGCATGCGCGCGGCCAACTCGACCAGCTCATGATCCAGGAAGGGTACCCGCGCCTCCAGTCCCCAGGCCATGGTCATGTTGTCCACCCGCTTGACCGGATCGTCGACCAGCATGATGCCCTGATCCATCCGCAGCGCCTTGTCGACCTGAGCCTCGGCCCCAGCGCGCGCGAACTGCGCGGCGATGAAGGCGCGGCTGTGGTCGTCGCCGTGGAAGCGCGGATCGACCGCACGCCGATAGTCCTCGTGGGAGCGATCGCAGAAGGCGCGGGCATAATCGGCCGCCGGATCCTGGCTGCCGACCATCGGCGGATACCAGTGGTAACCGGCGAACACCTCGTCGGCCCCCTGCCCGCTCTGGACCACCTTGACGTGCTTGGACACCTCCTCGGACAGGAGATAGAAGCCGATGACATCGTGACTCACCATGGGCTCCGCCATGGCGCGCACGCAGTTGGGCAACTCGGGCAGCAGCCGCGAGGCCGAGTCCACGCGGATCTTGTGATGACGCGTGCCATAGTGCGCCGCGATGATGTCCGAATACTGGAACTCGTCGCCGACCTCTTCGCCCACGGTCTCGAAACCGACCGAGAAGGTGTTCAAGCCGGTCTGACCCTGTTCGGCGAGCAGGCCGACGATGAGACTGGAGTCCAAACCGCCCGAGAGCAGCACGCCGACGTCCACGTCCGCGACCAGACGCCGCCTCACCGCCGTGCGCAGCGCGTCCAGCACCCGCTCCTGCCAGTCCTCGAACGAGAGCCCACGCTCCTCGGCCGGGGTTTCGAAGCGCGGATCCCAATAGAGCCGATCGCTCGAACGTCCATTGGGCTCGATGGTGCGAATGGTCGCTGGGGGAAGCTTGCGCACACCGCTCAGGATGGTATGGGGAGCCGGCACGACGGCATGGAAATGCATGTAATGATGCAAGGCGACCGGGTCGATGTCGGTCGAGATCCCCCCGCCCGCCAGCAGGGCCGGAAGGGTCGAGGCGAAACGCAGTCCGCCGGACACCTCGGCATAGTAGAGCGGCTTGATGCCGAGCCGATCGCGGACCAGGGTCAGACGCCCCGAGTCGCGCTCGGCGACGGCGAACGCGAACATGCCGTGAAAGCGATCGACGCAGGCGGAACCCCATGCGTGGAAGGACTTGAGCACCACTTCGGTGTCGCCTTGGGAGAAGAAGCGATATCCCCGCCCCTCAAGCTCGGCGCGCAACTCCTTGTAGTTATAGATGCAGCCATTGAAGGCGACCGAGAGTCCCAGCTCGCTGTCGACCATGGGCTGGGCCGCATGATTGCTCAGGTCGATGATCGACAGGCGCCGGTGCGCCAGCGCGATGCCACCCTGCTGCCAGATCCCGTGTCCGTCCGGTCCCCTGGGCGTCATGGTCGCGTTCATGGCACTCAGGGCACCGAGGTCAACCGGATTGTCATCGAAGCGGATCTCACCGCAAAAACCGCACATGGCTGCTGCTCCTTCTTGGAATGGGTCGCGCAATCGCGAGTTCCCAACCCCTCCGCTCACGACGACGTCAGACCGTCGAGAACGGCGACGCATCCTGCATCGCGGAAGGCGCCGCATCTCGCGGGCTTCCAATCGGGGTCGGAGTAAGAGGTGGTCGGACGACGCCTTTCACGACAACCGATCGGTGTAAGACCGAAGTCGGGTTGACGGCCAATCATCGACACGCCAAACCGAGCCGACCTGGAACCGAAGGGATCCGGTATGGCGCGGGCTCGAAAACCCGAATCGAAATTCGGACCATGCCGCAACCGAGGTGCGGGACGCGACAAACGAGGGAGATGGCTGGACCGATCGGCTGACAACGCGGGGCCTTTCGTCCGCAATTCAAAATTTCGCTAGATATTTTCTATACATACTAACCGAGCCAGCCCCTTGGGTCCAGAAAACGTAAAACAGCGGGGACAGTGACACCCCGCAACGCAGACCCGTTAGCGGACCAAACGAAGGGCTGGGAAGCAGCGACATCAAAAGAATTCGCGGCAGTCGACGACCTGGCAGCCCGACGTAAAGACCCGCTGTCGGCAAGGGCCATGCGACCACTGACCCGCCAGAGCGCGACCCGACGAACACACAACGCAGACGGCGGCTGATCCACCCGGATGGCGGCTATTGGCCAGGCATCCAGTTGTAGGGCATCATCCAATGCATATCGCGCCCCATAGATCCGGTGTCGTAGGACATCTTTTGGACCGCCGGAGTCATCGTGGACATGATACCGACGCTGTGAGTCATGCGATCGACCGCCGTCGACATGCGCCCCACGTCGGCCGACATCGCGTCGACCTTGGCGGTCATCTGGCGTATATCGGCCCCCATGGAATCCATGGTCGCCATCACCTTCGACATGGTCTCGATATGCGCCCGCATGGCCGTCATATCGGAACGCATGGTCTTCATCGACAGATTCATGTCGTGCATGTCATCGCTCATGGAGACGACCAAGCCGCCGATGTTGACACCGGCTGCAACCACGCCGA
This sequence comes from Thiorhodococcus fuscus, assembly GCF_042682685.1. Lineage (NCBI taxonomy): Bacteria > Pseudomonadati > Pseudomonadota > Gammaproteobacteria > Chromatiales > Chromatiaceae > Thiorhodococcus > Thiorhodococcus fuscus. The sequence goes on along the minus strand of NZ_JBHUHX010000001.1, from coordinate 59,342 downwards.
TTCCCAGTATGCCCACGATCGTATAAACCAGCTTGCGATCCTGCTGATTGTCCTTTTGGACCTCTTCCACCAACTGGCCAAGCGCCTGCGCGATCGCCGCCGCGCTGTTGTCTTGACCTGAATTCCCCGCTTGCCCCTCGGAATTTCCATTCGTCATCGGTCTATCCTCTCGGTCATTGTCGACTCGCCAAAACGCTTGCCCGCGCGGTGCGCGCTCCAATCGCGGACATCAGCCTAGACGAAGCCCCATGGTTGTCGAATGTTCGACGAACGCCCTGGAGACGCCCGTCGAAAACGCCGCGATCAGCCCGACTTCAGCGCCGCGTGCGCCGCCGCCAGACGGGCCACCGGCACGCGCGGCCCGGAGCAGCTCACATAGTCGAGCCCGATCTGGTGGCAAAAGGCGATCGAAGAGGGATGACCGCCGTGCTCGCCGCAGATGCCGACATGCAGGCCAGGCTTCACCGCGCGCCCCCATTCGACCGCAAGCTGCATCAGCTTGCCGACGCCCTTGACGTCCAGCACCTCGAAGGGGTTGTCCTGCAGGATGCCGGACTGGTTGTAGAGCGGCAGAAACTTGTTCTCGGCATCCTCGCGCGAGAAGGAGAAGGTCGCCTGGGTCAGATCGTTGGTGCCGAAGGAGAAGAACTCGGCCTCCTCGGCCAGCGAGTCGGCGCGCATACAGGCACGGACCACCTCGATCATGGTGCCGAACTTGTACGGAACCGGCTTACCGAATTTCTCGGCCACCTCGGTATGAATGGAGTCGACGAACGCCTTGACCTTGCGTAGCTCCTGCGCCGTGCAGACCTGAGGCACCTTGATCTGGGGATGGACCTCGATCCCCGCCTTGGCGCACTCGGCGGCGGCCTCCAGAATCGCACGCACCTGCATCTGGTAGATCTCGGGAAAGGTCATGCCCAGACGCACGCCCCGATGACCCAGCATGGGATTGGTCTCGTAAAGCGCCCTCACCTTCTTGAGCATCGCCTCCTTCTTGGCGATCGCTTCCTCGACCACCGCCGGATCCACCATGCGCCGCGCGGTCTCGATCTCGTGACGCAGACTCTCGGAGGCATGCAACAGCCCCATGGCCCCGGCGAGCACGCTCACGCCCCGCGCGCTCTGCGCCAGCACCCGCAGCTCGGCGAGCTCGCGCTCCAGAACATGCTCATCGGGCAGAAACTCGTGGATCGGCGGATCGAGCAGACGGATCGTCACTGGGTTCGGCGACATCACCTCGAACAGATCGCGAAAGTCGTTACGCTGCAAGGGCAGCAGCTTGTCGAGCGCCTCCTGGCGCTGCTCGGGCGTCTCGGCCACGATCATCTCGATCACGATCGGCAGCCGTTCGACGTCGTTGAACATGCGTTCGGTGCGCGCCAGCCCGATACCGACCGCGCCATAGCGACGCGCCCGACGGGCATCGACGGGCGTGTCGGCATTGGCCATGACCTTGAGCCGGGCCATCTCGTCGGCCCAATCGAGCAGGATATTGAGTTCCGGGGTGAAATCCGGCTCGACCATTGGGATGGCGCCCAGATACACCTTGCCGGAGGTGCCGTCGATGGTGATGACATCGCCCTCCTTGAAGCTGGTGAGGCCGACCCGCGCCTCGCGCCGGTTGACGTCCACGCCGATGCCCTCGGCCCCGGCCACGCAGGGCTTGCCCATACCGCGCGCCACCACCGCCGCGTGCGAGGTCTTGCCGCCGCGCGAGGTCAAGATGCCCTCGGAGGCAAAAAAGCCGTGGATGTCCTCCGGCTTGGTTTCCTCGCGGACCAAAATGACCTTGTGGCCCTGCTGCGTGCCGAGCTGCTCGGCGCGATCGGCATCGAAAACGGCGATGCCGGAGGCCGCACCAGGCGAGGCGGGCAGCCCCTGAGCCACGGGTTCGACCTTGACGCTCGGATCCAGGCGGGGAAAGAGCATCTGCTCCAGCAACTCGGGCGCGATCCGCAGCAAGGCCTGCTCCTTGGAGATCAGACCCTCGCGCTCCATCTCGACCGAGGTGCGCACCATGGCGACGGTGTTCATCTTGCCGTTGCGGGTCTGCAGACAATAGAGCTGACCGCGCTCGATGGTGAACTCGAAGTCCTGGACCTCGCGATAGTGTCCCTCCAGCTTGTCGCGCAGCCTATCGAGCTGCTCGGCCAGATCGGGCATCTCGACCTTGAGCCGGTCGATCGGCTTGGGCGTGCGGATGCCGGCCACCACGTCCTCGCCCTGGGCGTTGATCAGATACTCGCCATAGAGCCTGTTCTCGCCCGTCGCCGGGTTGCGGGTGAAACCCACGCCTGTCGCCGAATCGTCGCCTCGATTGCCGAAGACCATGGTGACCACGTTGACCGCCGTGCCATTGGCCATGTCCGGCGTGATATGGAACTGCTTGCGGTAGTCGACCGCGCGCCGGCCCGACCAGGAACCGAACACCGCCTTGATGGCGATCTCCAGTTGGCGGTAAGGATCCGAGGGGAACGGATGCCCGGTCGCCTGCTCGACCACGACGAGGAAGCGCTCGCTGACCTCCTTGAGGTCGGCGGCGGAGAGGTCGACATCCTGCTTGGCATGGGCCGCAGCCTTGATCGCCTCGAACTCCGTGTCGAACGCCTCGTCCGGCACGCCCAGCGCAACCTTGCCGAAGAGTTGGATGAAACGCCGATAGGCGTCGTAGCCGAAACGCGCATCGCCGGTGGCGGCGATCACGCCCTGCAGGGTTTCGGCATTCAGCCCCAGGTTCAGAATGGTGTCCATCATCCCGGGCATCGACATGGCGGAGCCCGAGCGCACCGAGACCAGCAAGGGGTTTTCGGGATCGCCAAAGCCCTTGCCGGTCTTCTCCTCCAGCACACGCATGTGCGCCTGAACCTCATCGATCAGACCCGCCGGCAACGCGTGGTCGCTGGCGTCCAAATACTCCAGACAGGCCTCGGTGGAAATCACGAACCCGGGAGGCACATTCAAGCCGATCTGCGTCATCTCGCACAGATTGGCACCCTTGCCGCCCAGCAGCTTCTTGTTCTTTCCATCCCCTTCATCGAAGGCGAAGACGTATTTTTTGGTGCTGTCCATGGTTCGAAGTCAGCCTCTCTCATCGTTGTGATTGACGGGAAGATCGAACATTGGCTTATTCTGGCAAACCGCAGGCCGGACCGTACCCTTGGTATTCAACCTCCTGATTGCGGCCCCTCATGGTGAGGCGTCCCTACGCGACGAACGCCATTCCAAAATCAATCATCGATACCATCGGAAGCGCTCCGCGAAGCGGGCGCAGCGATGCGCGCCAGCAGATAACGGATCATTCCACGGGCCAGTTCGTGCTCGCCCATGAAGACCCCCTGGAGACCTTCCCGCCGCAGCAGCTCGGCCTCCTCTTCGCTGTGGGTGCGCACCATGATCTCCAGGGGCGGATTGAGCAGACGGGCGATCTCGATGATCTTCCGCACCTTGACGATATCCGGAGTGGCGACGATCAATATCCCGGCGCGAGCGACATGGGCCTGGACCAGAACGAGGGGATCGGCGGCATCGCCGACGACCGACGGAACCTCGGTCGCACGCAGCTCCTCGACCAGCTGGCGGTTCTGCTCGACGACCACGTAGGGGATGCCCCGTGCATCGAGCGCCTCGGAGATCCTTCGTCCCACCCGGCCGTATCCGATCAAAACCACCTGCCCGGTCAGCTGCGACTGGTCCACCGACATGGGCAGCGCAGCGAGCGGATCGTCGCTCCGCTCCAGTCTGCGGGCCAGATGGGAGCGCTCGCTGACCCAGGACCGAACCGGCTCGATGGCGGCGAACAGCAGCGAGTTGAGCGCAATCGAGACGAGCGCCCCGGCCATGATCAGACTCTGGGCCTCGGGCATCAGGAAGCCGAGCGACACGCCGAGCCCGGCGAGGATGAAGGAGAACTCGCCGATCTGAGCGAGACTGGCCCCGACCGTGAGCGCCGTGCTGAGAGGGTAGCGAAAGGCCAGGACCAGGAGCATCGCCGCCAGGGTCTTGCCGACCATGATGATGGCGACCACTGCGGCCAGCTTGCCCGGTTCCGTGACGATCACGGCCGGATCGAACAGCATTCCGACCGAGACGAAGAAGAGCACCGAGAAGGCGTCTCTCAAGGGCAGCGACTCGCTCGCGGCGCGATGACCGAGTGGCGATTCGCGCATCATGGCCCCGGCGAAGAAGGCGCCCAACGCGAAGGACACCTCGAACAGCTCGGCCGCGCCGAAGGCGATTCCGACCGCGCAGGCGATCACCGCCAGCGTGAAGAGTTCGCGCGACCCGGTACTCGCCACCCACCACAGCAGACGCGGCAACAGACGTTTGCCCACCACCAGCATCAGGACGACGAAGGCGGCGACCTTGAGGGAAGTGAGGAGCATCTCGGACCAGACCGAGCCGCCCGCTTCGAGATGCATGTCGGCGTCCAGCAGACCGCCCAGAGCGGGCAGAAGAACCAGCACCAGCACCATGGCGAGATCCTCGACGATCAGCCAGCCGACCGCGATGCGACCGTCGAGCGAGCCCAGCACGCCGCGCGCCTCCAGCGCGCGCAGGAGCACCACGGTGCTGGCGACCGACAGCGAGAGGCCGAAGATGACCGCCGCCACGGGCGGCCAGCCCCAGAAGAGCGCGGTCGCGGCGCCCATCAGGCTGGCCACGGCGATCTGGACCAAGGCGCCGGGAAGCGCGATGCGCCGCACCGACCACAGCTCCGAGATGGAGAAATGCAGACCGACCCCGAACATCAGCAGCATGACGCCGATTTCAGCGAGCTGGTGCGACAGGTGCAGATCGCCGACGAAGCCCGGCGTGGCGGGTCCGATCAGGATGCCGGCCACCAGATAGCCGACCAGAGGGGGCATGCCAAGACGAGCGGCGACGAATCCGAGGACCAACGCGGTTCCAAATGCGGCAGCCAGGGTACTGATGAGGCTGAGATCATGCGGCATCGAAGGCCCTCGATTGAAGATTGGACCGGAGATTTGGATTCCTCTCTATCATACCGCCAGGCAAGGCTGACCGAACACGCATGCCGACCCTGCGGAACCCCGCAATCGGCGCACGGACCAAGCATTGGCTGGCACGAAGAGAGAACAAGCCGACGATGAACACCTTCAACCACATCCTCTACGTCATGGACCCGGAGTCGAACGACGCCTGGGCCATCAGGCGTGTCCGTACCTTTGCCGAGGAGAGCCAAGCCGCACTGACCTTCCTCCTCGTCCTCGATCTTGCTCCGGCATCGGCATCGGCGGCGAACGAAAGCGATCCTGAACCCCTGATCCAGGAAATCCGCCGTCAATGCGCGGCACGGACGCAAGAGGTCCTCGCCGACTCGGGCGGATCCGCAGGAATTCGCTTCGAGGTGCGCTTCGGCCGTCTCCATGTCGAGGTGATCCGCCAGGCCATGAGCGGCGGCCATGACCTGGTCGTCAAGGCATCTGAGGATCCCGATCCCAAAGGGCGCCCGCTGGGCAGCCGGGACATGCACCTGCTGCGCAAATGCCCCCAACCCGTCTGGCTCCTGAGGAAGGACGGACCCGAGCGCTACCGAACCCTGCTGGTGGCGATCGACCCGGTTCCGGCCGACGAGGATCCGGAGGGGCATGCGCTCAACCGCGAGATCCTGAGCCGAGCCAGCGCGCTGGCGCTCGCCGATCTCGCCGAGCTGCACCTGGTGCATGCCTGGGACGCGCCCGCAGCCGGCTTGCTGCGGCACTGGAATGCGAGCGCCTGGGCGCTGAACCCGATCGCCGACGAAGTGCGCTACATCGAGGACCTCCGCAGCCAGCACCAACTCCGACTGTCGGGGGTACTGGGCGATCTGCGCGAGATACTCGGCCCGGAGACCTTCGAGTATCTGGCCGTGCGCTCGCACCTCGCGCGCGGCGCGGCAGCCCAGATCATTCCGGCCCTCGCTACCGAACTGGGAGCCGACATCATCGTCATGGGCACCCTGGGACGGAGCGGCATCCCGGGACTGCTGATCGGCAACACCGCCGAAACCATCGCCAACCGCTGCGATTGCGCCCTGATGGCGATCAAGCCGCCGGGGTTCGAGCCTCCCGCCGGCCTCCTCCCCTGAAACCGGCTCGGGTCGACCTCGGACGTCCCATGCGATCGAAGGGACCAAGTATACTTCGACGCTTTGACCGGACGACCGAAACCGACCCGCCATGCTAGACAAGAACTACGATCCGCAATCGCTGGAAGCACACTGGTACCGCACCTGGGAAGAAGGGGGCCATTTCGCCCCCGCAGAGACGGGAACCGATGCCTACTGCATCATGATCCCGCCGCCGAACGTCACCGGCAGCCTGCACATGGGGCATGCTTTCCAGGACACCATCATGGACGCCCTCACCCGCTACCACCGGATGAAGGGCAAGCGCACGCTGTGGCAGGCCGGATCGGACCATGCCGGCATCGCCACCCAGATGGTCGTGGAGCGCCTGATCGACGCCGAGGGCAAGACGCGCCACGATTACGGCCGCGAGAAGTTCGTCGAGCGCATCTGGGACTGGAAGGCGGAATCCGGCGGCACCATCACCCGCCAGCTCCGACGCATGGGTTCCTCGCTCGACTGGGAACACGAGCGCTTCACCATGGACGAGGGACTCTCGGAGGCCGTGCGCGAGGTGTTCGTCCGACTCCATGAAGAAGGGCTCATCTACCGTGGCAAACGGCTGGTGAACTGGGATCCCGTTCTGCACACCGCCGTCTCCGACCTGGAGGTGCTCTCCGAGGAAGAGAGCGGCCATATGTGGGATCTGCGCTACCCGGTGGTCCAGCCGGAAGGCGCCGAACCCTTCTACATGGTCGTCTCCACCACCCGTCCCGAGACCATGCTCGGCGATTGCGCCGTGGCCGTGAACCCGGAGGATGAGCGCTACAAACACCTCATCGGCGAGTTCGTCGAGCTGCCGCTGAGCGGCCGGCGCATCCCCATCATCGCCGACGAGCACGCCGATCCCGAGTTCGGCACCGGCTGCGTCAAGATCACCCCGGCGCACGACTTCAACGACAACCAGGTCTGGCATCGTCACCGCGACGAGACGGCCATCGCCGAGCAGCCGCACGGCGGGCTCATCAACATCTTCACGCCGAACGCCGCCATCCGCGCCAACGAACCGGAAGAGGGGCAGCTCATCCCAGCCGCCTATATCGGCCTGGACCGCTACGCCGCGCGCAAGCGTATCGTCGCCGACCTGGAGGCACAGGGACTGCTCGCCAACATCAAGGATCACAAGCTCCAGCAGCCGCGCGGCGACCGCTCCGGCGCCGTGATCGAGCCCTATCTGACCGATCAGTGGTACGTGCGCGTACAGCCGCTGGCCGATCCGGCCATCGAGGCGGTCGAGAAGGGCGACATTCGCTTCGTCCCCGACAACTGGAAGAACACCTATTTCGAATGGATGCGCAACATCCAGGACTGGTGCATCAGTCGTCAGATCTGGTGGGGGCACCGCATCCCGGCCTGGTACGACAGCGAGGGCAACGTCTACGTCGGTCGCTCCGAGGATGAAGTCCGCGAGAAGCACGGCTTTGGCCCCGAGGTCGCGCTGGAACAGGATCCCGACGTGCTCGACACCTGGTTCAGCTCCGCACTCTGGCCCTTCAGCACCCTCGGCTGGCCCGAGGAGACCGAGCGTCTCAAGACCTTCTATCCGACCTCGGTCCTGGTCACCGGATTCGACATCATCTTCTTCTGGGTCGCCCGCATGATCATGATGGGCCTCAAGTTCACGGGCGAGGTCCCCTTCCGCGAGGTCTACATCCACGGCCTGGTGCGCGACGCCCACGGCGACAAGATGTCCAAGTCCAAGGGCAACGTCCTCGACCCCATCGATCTGATCGACGGCATCGCACTGGAGCCCCTGGTCGAGAAACGCATCCAGGGCATGATGCAGCCGCACCTGGCCGACAAGATCGCCCGGGCGACGCGTAGGGACTTCCCCGACGGCATCCCTGGCTTCGGCACCGACGCCGTGCGCTTCACCTTCGCCGCGCTCGCCACCAACGGCCGCGACATCAAGTTCGATCTCGGCCGCACCGAAGGCTACCGCAACTTCTGCAACAAGCTGTGGAACGCCTCGCGCTACGTGCTCATGAACACCGAGGACCAGGATTGCGGCCTAGGGTCGGAGCCGATCGAACTGAGCGCGGCCGACCGCTGGATCCGCTCGCGTCTCGACGCGACGACAGCGACCGTGACCGAATCCATCGACGCCTATCGCTTCGACCTCGCGGCTCAGGCCATCTACGATTTCACCTGGAACGAGTTCTGCGACTGGTATCTGGAACTGTCCAAGCCGGTCCTCACCGGCGACAGCGCCAGCGACGCGGCCAAGCGCGGCACCCGCCAGACACTGGTGCGAACGCTGGAGACCCTGCTGCGGTTGGCGCACCCCATCATGCCCTTCATCACCGAGGAGATCTGGCAGAAGATCAAACCGCTCGCCGGTGTCGATGGGGACACCATCATGCTCGCACCCTTCCCGACGACCGACCCCGCCGCAGCGGATCCGAAGGCCGTCGCCGAGATCGACTGGGTCAAGCAGTGCATCCTCGGCATCCGCCGCATCAAGGGCGAGATGAACATCGCACCCGGCAAGCCCCTGCCCGTCCTGGTGGCCAACGCCTCCGATCAGGACCGGGTCTGGCTGGAGACCGCGCGCCCCTATCTCGACTTCCTGGCCCGCACCGAGTCGATCAGCGTGTTGAACGATGAATCCGAGGCCCCCGAATCGGCCATCGCCCTGGTCGGCGGCATGAAGCTGCTCATCCCCATGGCCGGACTCATCGACAAGGACGCCGAACTCAAGCGGCTCGACAAGGAAATCACGCGACTGACCGACGACATCGCCCGCACCGAAAAGAAGCTGGAAAACCCCAGCTTCGTCGACAAGGCGCCCGAGGCGGTCGTGCAGAAGGAACGCACCAAACTGGCCGACCATGCGGCGGCGATCGCCAATCTGCAGGCCCAGAGGGAGAAGATCGCGGCGCTCTGAGGAACACGGCCCCTCCGCGAACGCCCGTTCGCGGAGGGAACCTCAGAGCTCGGACGGAGCGGCGGGTTTCGGTAGCACCTCCACCGTCGCCGTCCGTCCGACCACCAGGTCCGTAATCGGATCCGGGAGCTGATCCAGGCGGATGCGCACCGGAACCCGCTGAGCCAGACGCACCCAACTGAAGGTCGGATTGACGTTGGGAAGCAGATTGTCGCTGGCGGCGCGGTCCCGATCCTCGATACCGGTGGCGATGCTCTGGACATGGCCCTTCAGGACGCGACTATCCCCCATCAGCCGGACCCGAGCCGGCTGACCGACCGAGATGCGGTGCAGCTTGGTCTCCTCGAAATAGCCCTCGACCCGATAGGAATGGGCGTCGATCAGCGCCATCACCGGCGTACCGGCAGTGACATAGTTGCCGACCCGAAGCCCCAAGTCGGACAGCGCGCCGTCAACCGGCGCCTTCACCAGTGTGCGCTCCACATCCAATGCCGCCAGGTCGCGCGCGACCTGCGCCTTGGTCAGCGCGGCCTCGGCCTGAGTCTGCTGCGAATGGCTCTCCTCGCGATCCTCTCTGGACACCATCTCGCCGAGCGCTGTGGCACGTGACGCATCGCGCCTCGCCTGCTCCAGGGCCGCCTTTCGCGCCAGGATCTCGGCCGCCGCCTGACGCAAGGCGAGCACGTAGCGATCCGGGTCGATCTGGAAGAGCGGCTGGCCGGCATGGACCATCTGATCGTTGGTGACCAAAACCTTAGTCACCAGCCCCGAAACGTCGGGGGCGATCTTGACGATATCGGCGCGCACGCGCCCGTCGGGCGTCCAGGGCTCGACCTGATAGTGGATCCAGAGCCGATAGCCGGCGACCAGCGCCAGTCCTACGACCGACAGGGTCAGCAGGATTCGTCTTAACTTGATAAAGGACTGCATCGAGAACACAGAGAATCTCCGCCGTTTCACACGAACCACAAAGAGGAAAGCTGCACCACCACCGCCCAGACGATCACGAAGAGCGCCACCTCGGCCAAGGCCTGATGCCAAAAATAGCGATAGAGGCCGAGCCGGATGAGGAGCCGATTGACTCCAAAGGTCAGGACCAATGCGACGCCGCTGGTCACCAGTTCGGAGCGGAGAAAGACACCGAAGATATCGACCTCGCCGATCATGCCGCACCTCCCACGGCAAGCGGACCGCGATTGAGCGCATCGGAGTCAACCGGCGTATCGGAACGATTCAGGGCATCCGGAAAGAGGTTGCGTCTCAGACCGACCAGTGCGCCGATCCCGCGCACACCGAGCGCGCCGCCGGATGCGCTACTCTGAGCCGACCGCTCCAGCAACCGGTCGAACTGAACCAACAGCCCAGTGTCGTCGGGCGCCCGACCGTCGAGCGACAAACGCTGATAGCGCTCTCCGACGCCATCGAGCAGGCGATCCAGCGCCGCGCCAACCGACGCAGGAAGCCCGGAGCGCAGATCGCGCAAGGCCACCAGATCCAAGCCGACCCGTAAATCCTTGAGGACATCGACACCATTGAGATCGCTGTTTTTGAGACGCGCGAGCTTGGGGCTCAAGAGCCCAAGACGGTCCAGTGACCGGGAGGCGAAATCCACTGCCGTGTTTTCTTCGCGTCCATTGGCGAGACGGGACAGATGACTCCATATCTGGCGCAGCAGACGCCGGGCACTGACCTCGGCGCTCATGGAGCGCAACGAGCGGGTCACGAAGACCGCGACGAAGACGCCGAAGAACTGCGACAGACTGATATTGAGAAACCGTGCGAAATCGGCGGATGCATGGTCTTGAATCACGAGTGTGTTGACGACGTTGAGAATGGTCGAGAGCGCGGGAAAGGCCAGGCGCGGATCCGGGATCATGATCCCGATGCCAAAGAGCATCGGCGTGAGTGCCAAGGCCAGCATGGGGAAGCTGCCGATGGACGGCATCACCACGAAGATATAGAGCCCGGCCACCACCATGGAGACCACCAGATAGACGCCGAAACTGCGAATCGCGGGCACCGGATCATCCATCGCGGCGAACAGTGAGCAGGTGATGGCAGCCGTCATCGCGGACCACTTGCCGTCGTCCCACCCGGAACCGATCCAGACCAGACAGACGATCATGATCGTGATCGTCGCGGCCAGACCGGAGAGCAAGGCCAGCTCTGGATCCCGGTGCAACGGACGATCGGCGGTACTCGCAACCTCTTCGCCGAGCAGCCGAGGCAGCGGTCCGTCCGGGGCATGCAGATGGGCCAGCAGGGCATGCCCCTCGCCCAACGCCGTCACCAGATCGCGCAGACGCGAGATGAGCGCGACGCGCGTCGCCTGGTGCCAATCCCCAACGGCCGTCTCCGAGGCCAACGCATCGAGACGCTCGATCAGCGATCGGCTGGAGGCGAGCGACGCGCCCTCCTCGACCCAATCGGCCACCTCGCGAAGCATGACGGCGATTTCCGGATCGAGATCCGGAGTGGCCCGGCGCATCGCTGCGATCCGGTCGGACAGGCTCGACAGGATGGGAATCAGGAGCAGGAGCCGATCGCGCAACAGACGCACCACGGCGGTGGTCTCGCGCAGATTGGACGTATCGAATGGCAGGTGGACCAGCATGAGCTGGATCTCGCTGGCCGCACCGGCCAGCCGACCGCGATTGCGGTCGATATCCGAACCGTCGAGCCCCGATTCCAATCCTTGACGCAGCAGATCGAGTGCCCAGTCATCCGCCTCGCCGAGCCAGTTGCCGATGCGCGAGCGCAGTGCCTCACCGACCGGGCGCGGGAAAAACAGGCTGTGGACCAGGGTCGCACAGACGATGCCGAGCAGGATCTCCTGGACGCGATAGATGGCGACGTCGAAGATCTGGGTTGGCTCCGTCACCGCCGGGAAGCCGATCAAGGCAATGGTGTATCCGGCCAGCATGAGGATGTAGGCGCGCGGAGAACGGTCCAGCACCGAGATCGCCAGACAGCCACCCACCCAGAGCGACATGGCCAGCGAGAGCAGCACGGGCGCCTGTACGAATCGCGGAATGAGCAGCACGGCGCCGGCCGCCCCGAGCAGGGTGCCCAGAAATCGGTAGATGGCCTTCGAGCGCACCGCAGCGGCCAGCGGATGGCTGACGACATAAACCGTCATCATCGCCCAGTAGGGACGCGGCAAATCGATGCTCATGGCGAGATAGAGCGCAAGCATCCCCGCCAACAGAGTATTGATGGCGAACTGCAGGCTCGCCCGGTTGATCACTGGCATGGCACGTGTCAGCGATCGCTCTTGGAGGCATCCGCTCGTGCCGCCAATCCCGCTTCCAGCGCTCCCAGCACGCGCAAAGCCGCCTCCAGGTCCGCATCGCTGACCGAAGCCAACAGGGCGCCGCGCACCTGACTCAATGCCTCCTCGATGCGCGCTGCCAAAGCGTTCCCGGCCGAGGTCAGATGCAGCGTCTTGGCGCGCCGGTCGCAGGCATCGTCTCGACGCTCCACCAACCCGTGGGCGCAGAGCTGATCGAGCAAACGCACCAGAGACGGCCCCTCGATCCCAATCTCCTCGGCAAGCACGTTCTGGCGCATCCCACCGCCGCAGCGGGCGATGTGCAGCACAGGCAGCGCCTGCGCATCCGAAATCCCGCAGCCGTCGAGCCCTCGATTGGCCTCTTTGCGGTAGACCCGCGATAGCCGCACGACCTGGCTGGTGAACAACCGCTCCTGCTCTTGCCTTGATCCGCTCACAGAGTAATGTTTCGCCAAAATATAGATAGGTTGCTAAATATTAGTTAGCATACTAACAATATGTCAATCGCACCGCTTCATTGAATGCCGAACTTGGCAGGCATTGCGCCCACTCGGCGCCGGTCATCTCAAGCGCCGAACGTCCAAACCAAGCGCCCGCGCAGACACCTGAAGACCGAGCGTCACAGGTGGCGCTTACGCTATCGCGGCTCTGTGCTAGCATCCGCTTCCGATTCGAATTCTTTCGTCCCCGACGCCCGAGCGGCGTCGCCCTATCCGTTTTTCTGTTTGAGGACATTAGGTTGAACCTGCGTCTATTCGCCACAGTCTGTTGCATGGCACTCACCACCGGGCTCTTGCAGGGATGTGCCGGCACCCCGACGGCTGCGGATCAGCCGGCAGATCCAACGCTGGAGGTTGGCAATCTCCCGCAGAAGCTCATGTCCGGCGCGCAGCGCGCCGATCTGAAGTCGCTCGCGATGGGGGCCGCCCGAAGCAAGGGCTGGACCATCATCGAGTCCGACCCGGATCGACTCATCCTGCGCCGCCCTGCGGAAAACCAGAGCCTGCCGTCGAGCACGCCCGTCCCGCCGGGATCGAACCTGGAGATCACCTCCTATTTCATCGAACAACCCGGCGGAGTGAACGTCGCAACCAAGGCCGAGCTGGTCTCGCCGGTCGCCGGAGCGGCCCAACCGCTTCGAACCGACTACACCGACTATTTCCGCGATACCCTGAATCAATCGCTCGATACGCTCGCCGCCAATTGGATGGAAAACCAGAATCGACTCGCCCGCGCCGCGCCGCCGGCCTCGGGCTGGAAGGGCGCCTGGGAAGAAAGCCATCCCAAGGAAAACGCGGAAGGTGGCGCGCAAAACGCACCGCCCTCCCCTGCACCGGCGGCCACGACGGCATCCACGCAAGACAGCAACTCCGCCCCGGCGGCAGCGACGACAGCCGCGACGGTTGCCCTACCGCCTCGCACGCCCCCCGCACCCGAGCCTCGCCGCACACCATCGGGCGCGGCTCCGGTCGTGGACGCGACCGCCGCGATGGCTTCCGGGCGAACCTCGACGCCCCCCAATTACAGCTATCAACCACGCCAGAACGACATGATGACCCTGCCGCCGAGCAGTCGCGCGCCCAGCCGACTGACCATGACCGCCAATGCCGAGCAATTCGCCCGTCAGCATGGCTGTCAAGTCGATGGAGGCTCCCAGCTGATCGAGTCGCGCCAGGACGGCGAGGTCCACAAGGTCTCCTGCGTCGGTAGCGACAGCGTCCTGGTCAAGTGTCAGAACGGCGTCTGCAAGAGCCTGCTATGAGCGGCGCGGCGAAACGGTTGCATCGCCGTTGTCGCCGCCCCCGGATCGCCCGACCGACCCGGCCCCTCATCCTCTGCGCCCTGCTCGGCCTGATGCTCGGTGCCCATGTCGAACGCGCGCCGGCCCAATCCGCTCCGGGCGTCCTGCTCTTCGGCGCCGATCTCGGCGAGGCGCGCAACTTCACTGTGGAGAGCGCGACCAGTCGAGGCTGGAGCGTTCGCGCGGTCGCACCGACCCAGGCCGTCTTCGAGCAGACACTGGTGGGCGAAGAACATCAGGGCGTCCTCACGATCGAGAAGATGCTGCGTATCTTCGCTGCGTTCAGGGAAGAATCGGCCGGAGTGCGGGTGGAGCTGCACGCCCAGGAGATCGACTGGCCCGAGACCGAGGAGGAGCGAATGACGGACGTCACCGACCGCTACCGCGCCAACCTCGGGCACGCGCTCGACTCGCTGCGCGCCAACTGGGATGCTCGCAGAGACGGGACCGGAACGAGACCGGCCGAGCGCGGCGAAACGCCCGGACGGATCACCCCTATCGCGCCGACCTCAGGCGCCTCCGGCACCTGGTCCTACGCCGCCGAGCGCTATGCCATCAGCCGTGGCTGCGAACTCACGGATCGCCCGACCCAACTCCTCGCATCCGGCCCGGACTGGGAACGACACCGCGTCTTTTGCATCGGCGGCACCCAGGTCAGCGTGGACTGCCATTACGGCGACTGCACCAGTAGCCACTGAAACACGCGTCCAGTCCCGGATACGGTTTGCCCCGCGCCCTTGCGCATTCTCATTGGCGGTCTTCGCGACGGGCCTGAGAATGCATCGCATGAACACATCGATCAAATTCCTACTCGCAACCCTCCTCGCCACCAGCCTCTGGGGCTGCGGCTCGGGCGACCAGAGCGACTTCTCACCGCCCGACGAAACGACCCAGGCCATGCTGGATGTCGCCGAGCAAGGCGATCTCAATGCGCTGGATCGCCTGCTGTCGCGCCACCGCAAGCCGGACGTCCGCGACAGCTGCAACTGGACGCCCCTGATGAAGGCGGCCCTCAATGGACACATGGCCGTGGTCGAGCGGCTGATCTCGGTCGGCGCCAAGGTCGACGCCGAGGACAAGGGCGGCTACACCGCCATGATGCTGGCCGCCTCGAACAATCACGCCGAGATCGTCGATCTGCTGCTGAAGCGCGGCGCCATGGTCGACCATCAGGAATCGACCAAGGGCTGGACGGCGCTCATCTGGGCGGCCAAACAGGGCCATGCGCGCACCGTCGCGGTCCTCTTGAACCATCACGCCGACCGCACGCTCAAGGACTTCGACGGCAAAACGGCGGCCGACTGGGCCAGGGAGGAAGGCCACGCCGAGGTGCTCGAACAGCTCGAATCGGCCGGCTGAGGCCGCACCCGACGACGCGCACCGACAGGGAGGGCGGTGCGAAACGAAGCTGCATCCGCGCGCGGCTCCGGCTATTCTTGGCCCATGTCGAACCTACGCGAACGCATGGCCGAACAGGGATTCGAGTCCAACGAGGACTACGAATTCCAGCTTCGCTGCCTCATCGAAAGCCCGACCCGGGGTGTCCGCACGCTCAACATCGAGGGTGACGGAGAACGGCGCAAGACCGCCTTCGCCACGGCGCTGGCCCACGCCATCGGGGTCGCGCACGTTCTCTATCACGACTTCACCGACAAGAAGCCTCCAGTCCCGGCGGTCATCCTCCCTCCGAGCCGCGACGAGATGGGACGGGAGGAGCCGCCGATCGAGCCCCTCGACTCCATCGTCAGCGAGGCATGCGCCCAGAGCGAGGGCGACTCCACGGTTCTGATCCTCGATCAGCTCCAGGCGGCCGATTTCCGCGAACACATCCGCATCCACCGTCTGGCCACCAACGGCTACTGGGAGGTGCGCGACGGTCGCTACGAGGTCAACCCGCACCACCTGCTGCTGTTCCTGATCTCGGAGGAACCGCTCTACCACGCCTTGCAGAAGGCCAGCTTCCGCGTCTGGGTCAACCGGGTCTCAGAGCGGGAGATCGTCTACCGTCCGGAGGCGTTCGGCCTGGACGCAGACGCGCAGCCACTGTTCGATGCGCTCTCCCGGCTGTTTCGCGCACTGGGAACGACCCCGACACGCAGCGAATTCGCGCACATCCTGCGCGACCTGCAACGGCACGCGCGCACCGACGAACACCTGCGTCTCGTCCTCTACGGACGCACCGAAGGCATGGATCGCAGGCTGTTGGCGAGCGAGGCGCTCGTCGAGCCATTGAATTCGGTCATCGAAGCCGCGCGCCAGTTGCTGGTCACGGAGCATATCGAGGCGTCTTGAACCGCCGCTGTTGGGGTTCGCCCCCGCGCCCCCACCTCCCCGTGACGCCCGGTCCAATGAGGGTCGTCACGGTCAATTCGCACACGGAAATCAACTAATATCCTGGATGGAAAACGGCGTTCCCATCGGCCGGACGCCACTATCATGCCGAAAGGCACCCAAAGAGGAGGCAGACATGAGCCGGAAAGCGCGGATCGAGGAGCGATTGCAGAAGACATTCACGCCCATCCATCTGGACATCGTCGACGAGACCTACATGCACGCGGTCCCACCGGATGCCGAGTCCCATTTCAAGCTTCTGGTGGTCAGCGAAAGTTTCGAGGGCATTCCGCTGATCGCGCGCCATCGTCGAGTCAACGACGTGCTGGGCGACGAGTTCGATCTGGGACTGCATGCACTGACCATGCATACCTGGACGCCGAAGGAATGGCACGCCAAGGGCGGCGCTCCCAAATCCCCCCCCTGTCTCGGCGGATCGAAGATCGCCTGAGCCGACGGGGCACATCGAATTGAGGACGCGAAGCCGCCGCGACCCGCGACGGCTTCGCAAACGATCAGACGGGCTTGCGGGCGAAATACTCTCGAGTCAATCGAAACACCACCGGACTCAGCAGCAACAGCGCGACCAGGTTGGGGATGGCCATGAGCGCATTGAGCGTGTCGGCCACCAGCCAGACGAAGTCGAGCTGCGCCATGGCCCCGAGCGGCAACACCACGACCCAAATCACCCGAAACGGCACGATGATGCGCTCACCGAAGAGATATTCGGCGCAGCGTTCGCCGTAAACGCTCCAACCCAGCGTCGTCGTATAGGCGAAGAGCATCAGACCGATCGCAACGATATAGGCACCGAACCCAGGCAACGCCTGCTCGAAGGCGCTGGTCGAGAGCGCCGCGCCGGTCGCACCGGAGTCCCAGACGCCCGAGACCATGATCACCAGACCGGTGATGGTGCAGATGACGAGGGTGTCGATGAAGGTCCCCAACATGGCGACCGTGCCCTGCGCGACCGGATCGCTGGTCTGGGCGGCGGCATGGGCGATCGGAGCGCTTCCCAAGCCCGCCTCGTTGGAGAAGACGCCGCGCGCCACACCGAACTGGATGGCCGCCGCCACGGTCGCGCCAGCGAATCCGCCGCTCGCCGCCGTGGGCGTGAAGGCATGGGTGAAGATGAGATCGAAGGCCGGTCCGATCTGATCGAGATTGGTCGCGAGCACGAACAGTCCGCCCAGCAGATAGATGATCGCCATGAGAGGCACCAGGGCGGCCGAAACCTCGCCGATACGCTTGATGCCACCGATCAGGACCAGACCGGCGAAGACCGCCATCGCGGCGCCACTGACCCAGAAGGGAATCCCAAAGGCATCGGCGGCGGCACGCGCGACCGAATTGGCCTGGACCGTGTTGCCGATCCCGAATCCGGCGAACAGACCGAACAGGGCGAAGGCCGTCGCCATCCACAGCCATTTTTCGCCCAGACCCAGCTTGATGTAATACATGGGACCGCCGAGATGGTTGCCCTTGGCGTCCACCTCGCGATAGTGCACCGCCAGCACCGCCTCGGCGTACTTGGTGGCCATGCCGACGAGCGCGGTGCACCACATCCAGAAGAGCGCGCCCGGACCGCCGAGAAAGATGGCGGTCGCCACGCCGGCGATGTTACCCGTGCCCACCGTCGCGGACAGCGCCGTCATCAGCGCCTGATAGGACGGGATATCGCCATCGCCCTGCTTGACGCGGCCGCGCCATAGCATGCGAAAACCGTAACCGAGCTTGGCCAGCGGCATCAGACGCAGGCCCATCATGAGGAAGAAACCGACACCGAGGATCAGCACCAACATCGGTGGACCCCAGACGATGCCGTTCAAGGTATTTACCCAAGCCGTTATCAATTCCACTTCGATCCTCCAGGATTCAAGACAGCCATAACAGGGCGGATCACTATACAAGGAGCCGCAAGACTGGGGTTACCCCGACATGTCCTCATCCAAGGGGTGGGGATTGAGCCATAGAACGCCGACACCATGTCAGTTGTCATCCGATCTTGGAGCATCGGTTCGATCCGCCGCGACCGATGCTCCCCGGCCTGCCGATGGAGCGATGCGCATGGATCCAAGCCCCGAAGCCGACGCCGAAGAGCGTCTTTGGTCCCTGATCCTCGCCGCCTCGCGTCTGATGCGCTCGGGTGAACTGGCCCCGGGGATCCTGACCGGTTTCGCGCTCTGCGATGGCCCGGATCCCCTGCTCCGGCCCGTGCCCGAGGGACAGGGTGGCGCAACGATCCGCTGGTGCCCCAAAGACGGCTGGCACCTGCCCGAGACACCGACTCAGGAGCCCATGCGCTCGCTCTCCGAACTCTATCTGCCGCTGTGCGCTCCGGTCACCGAGGGATTCACGGTCGTCGCCCACCTGGGACAGAGCATCGACAGCTGTGTGGCGACCGCCAACGGGGACTCCTGCTACGTGACCGGCGACGAGAATCTGCGCCATCTGCATCGGATGCGCGCCCTCTCGGATGCCGTCCTGGTGGGAACCGAGACCGCCGCCTGCGACAATCCCAGGCTCACGACCCGCCTGGTCGCCGGGGACAATGCCGTCCGGGTCGTCCTCGACCGCTGCCGCCGACTGCCCCCCGATCTCGCAATCTTCACCGATGGAAGCGCGGAGACCTGGCTGGTGTGCGACGAGGCCCGGCTGCATGAGCCAGGCCCCGTCCCCGAACGGGGACGCCTGATCGGTGTCCCGACCCGCGCCGGTCGTCTCGACCTGGCGGCAGTGGTCGAGGTGCTCGCCGAGTTCGGCATCCGGACCCTCTTCATCGAGGGCGGCGGCATGATCGTCTCGGCCTTCGTGGCCGAGAATCTGGTGGATCGGCTGCAAGTCGCGATCGCGCCGCTCCTGATCGGCGGCGGACGACTCGGCCTCTCGCCGCCGACGAGCGACCTGCTGCGCAATGCCATCTGCCCCAGCGCTCGCCTCTATCGCATGGGCAAGGACGTCCTCTACGACATGGACATGCGCCGCCCCCGCGACGGACGCGTGGATCGCCCGCCAGCGGGGTTGCAGCGGATCGTCTGAACTCAAGCCGCCCGTTCGCCACCGAGCCCGCGAATGCCGCGCGGCAGTGCAGCGCGCTCGGCCCGCTCGAACAGCCACTGGACCGTCACCGCCAGGACGGCGGCCGGGATCGCGCCCTCCAGGATCAGCCCCATGTCGTCGAGCCGGATGCCGGTGAGGATCGGCTGTCCGTAGCCGCCGGCGCCGATCAGGGCGCCTAGGGTGGCCGCACCGACGTTGATGACGGCCGCCGTCTTGATGCCGGCCAGGATGGTCGGCAACGCCAGGGGCAGCTCGATCAGACGCAGACGCGCGCTGGCGGGCAGTCCCAGCGCCTCGGCGGACTCGATGGTGGCGGCCGGGATGCCACGGATACCCGCGTGGGTGTTGCGCACGATCGGCAGCAGGCTGTAGAGGAAGAGCGCGACCAGAGCCGGGCCCGCGCCGATCCCGAAGAAGGGGATCATGAGGACCAGCAGGGCCAGCGCCGGGATGGTCTGGGCGATGCCGACCCCGGCGAGAACGACCTGCCCCAGTCGCGGCCGGTGCGCGGCGAGCAGCCCGAGAGGAACGGCGGCCAGCACGGCGGCGAAGAGCGAGACGCCGACCAGGGTGAGATGCTCCAGGGTGCGCTGGACCAGGCGCGCCAGGAGACCCTTGGTCTCGGCCGCGTCGAGGATGCCAAGTCGCTCGCGCAGCAGCTCGCCGGCGACCTGCGACTCGGTGCGTCCCTCGATCTGGACGGCGGCGTTCATCGCAATCATGTGCCTCGCATCAATCAGGCCCAGGACGCGTTCGAGTGCCGTCACGGCCTCCGGCGACCGTTGCGCCAGATCGGCCCGGTAGAGCAGCACCGCATCGTAGCGGGTGAACCAGTCTCGATCATCGCGCAACGGTCGCAGATGGTAATAGGCGATCTCGGCGTCCGTGGTGTAGAGATCGGTCAGATCGGCCTCGCCGCTGGCGAGCGCGCGGTAGGCCAGCTCGTGCTCGATACCGCGCACGTCGCGCTGCGGCAGTCCGTAGAAGGATCGGAGCCCCGCCCAGCCGTCGGCGCGGTCCATGAACTCGTTGCCGAAACGGAATCGGAGTTCGGGATGGTCGCGCAGATCCGAGATGCGCTCGATCCCCAGGGCCTCGGCCCGCGCCTCGGGCATGCCGAGCGCATAGTTGTTTTGGAATCCGATCGAGCCGGCGAGACGGATGCCCCGCTCGGCGAGCCGCTCGCTCAGCGTTCGCCCCTGCGCGGCCTTGTCCTCTGCCAAGACCTCATGGAGCAAGGTGCCCGTATAGTCGACATAGGCGTCGATCTCGCCGCTCTCCAGGGCATTGAAGACGATCCGGGTCCCGCCGAGCGCGCGGCGGTGGCGCACCGGGAGCCCGGTCTCGGCGACCAGGCCGCGCAGCACCTCGCCGAGAATGATCCCCTCGGTGAACTTCTTGCTGCCGATGCGGATCTCGCCGTCCGACCGGCCGCAGCCCGCGAGCAGCCCCAGCACCAAGGGGAAGAGCAGCAGCCAACGCGAGCCGGACGGAAGCGTGCTCATGCCTCGGCGCCGAGTGCGGTCAGATGGCTGCGCTGGGCGCGCACGAACCGCTCGACGAAGGGCTCGGCCGGCGCGCGGATCATCTCGTCGAGGCTGCCGCTCTGGACGATCCGTCCCTCGCGCATCAGGACGATGCGCTCACCGAGGAAGGCCGCCTCGGCCAGGTCGTGGGTCACCAGAACGACCGTCTTGTCCAGGGCGGCGAAGATCCGCTTCAGATCCTCCTGAAGCTCGAAGCGGATCATGGGGTCCAGTGCGCCCAGCGGTTCGTCGAGCAGCAGTACCTCCGGGTCCAGCATCAGGGCCCGCATGAGCCCCACACGCTGGTTCTGACCGCCGGACAGCTCGGTCGGATAGCGGTCCAGCGCCGAGCGGGGGAAATGCGTCAGCTCCATGAGTGCGGTCAGACGCGTCTCGATGCGGTCGGCGTCCCATTTCAGGAAGCGGGCCATGAGGGCGACGTTCTCGCGCGCCGTCAGATGCGGAAAGAGACCGCCCTGCTGGATGACGTAGCCCATCCGCTGCCGCTGGGCCCGGATCCGCGTCCGCTCCAGCGTCTCTCCGTCGAAACGGACCTGCCCGGCATCCGGCTCGATCAGACCGATCAGGATCCGCAGCAGGGTCGACTTGCCGCAGCCGGAGGGGCCGATCAGCGCCGTCGTGCGACCGCGTGCGATCCTCAGCCGGATGGCGTCGAGTGCCAGCGAGGGGCCGTAGCGCTTGGTGATCCGGTCGAGCTCGAACATGGATATGGTTGAACCGCAAAGGCGCTAAGGGCGCGAAGGGAATGAGGGTTCCAAGAAGAGATCCTGGTGGCCGACGCGGATCGATAGCGTGCGTGATACCAGGTCTTGCCTCCGCTGGCGATGCCATGCCTCGATGCGGTCGGTCTCGGACGGTGCCTGGCGCGAGACAGCCTCGGCCCAGCCCTCGATCAGTTGGGTCATGAGGTCACGGTCGTCTCCGTCCAGCAGCCAGTCCGATCTGGATTGGTGGACCTTGAAGCCTTGTGCCTCGGCGAGCGCTTGCAGCCTCTGGGCCGCCGTGGGTCCGAGCGCCGGGCCCAGTCCCTTGTCGCGGCGCTGATCGCGATCGAAGCGGTCGAGGATCCAGCCATCCGAGGGATTCTCGGGGTGGATCTCGACACGGCCATCATAGGTCATGGCGACGAGCAGCGCGGCACCACTGCGGTGACAGGCGGCAACCAAATCTGCGAGCCAATCCTCGGACACCAGGTCCAGTAGTGCGCTTGCTGTCACCAGGGTACGCGAGTCGATGTCCGCGAGCAGCCCCTGCGTCTGGAGTCTATCGACGCGGGTGCTCAAACCGGCGAGCTGCGGTGAACTCGGGAGGGTCGCAGTCAGACGGTCGATCAGCTCGGGATCCTGGTCCACGCAAACCCAGTGCTGCCGGACCGACAGCCTCGGGCACAGATAGCGCAGGTTGGAGCCGGAACCGCAGCCGAGATCGATGATCCGTAGCAGATCATGATCGACCGCCCAGCGACGGACCTGGGACAGCACCAAAGGGGATCTGGACCTGTGATCCGCCGGCTCCCGCAGGCTGAGCCAGTCCGCCGAGAAGCGTTCTTTGGTGTCAACTTTGGACATGGATGCTCGCTGGGTCGAGTGGTGCCGGCAGTGTCCCCACATCATCCAGCACAGCGGAGAACGCCCTCACCGCCTGGCTCCAAGACGGTAACGTCAGAGCGGCACGCCAGGCCGTTTCTGCAAGACGCGCGCGTTTTTCGGGGTCGGAGAGGAGACTCCGCAATGCCTGACGCAGTGCTGCGACATCGTCCACCGGAACCAGGATACCGGCCCCGTCCGGCAGGGTCTCCGCAGCGGCACCCCCAGAGGTCAGTACCATCGGCAACCCATAGGCTACGGCCTCGGTAACGACCATGCCATAGCCCTCGAAGCGGGTCGCGAGCACCGCCAGGTCGGCGCTCTGGTAACGCTGCTCAAGAACCTGCGGGGGCAATGCCCCGGTGAACTGGACCCGGTCAGCCAGACCCAGACGCTCGCACTGATCGAGAATGCGACCGGACCAGACTGGGTCCCTGTCCAGGTCGCCAATGCAGTCGAGTCGCCACGGCAGGTCGCGGAGCCCGGCCAGGGCGGCGAGCAGGACGTCGTGCCCCTTGCGCTCGGTCAGGGTCGCCACGCAGATGAGCGACAGCGAATCCCCACTGCTGCCCTGGGCCCTGGGGCTCGGATTCACGCCGGGCTCGACCACACGCAGGCGCTCGGCTGGCACCCCGTAGCGGATCAGTCTGCCGGCGGTGAAGCGGCTGGTGACGATGGTCCCGCGCACGGCAGCCCGTGCTCGGGTCTCGCTGTCTTCGAGCTCGGCCCGCTGTGCCGGTGCAAGCCCGGTCTCATCGGCCAATGGATGATGCACCAGAGCGACGATCCGAAGCCTCCGGCATGCATCGCGAACCAGGGATGGCATGGCGCCGAGCGCCAGACCGTCGATCAGCACCAGCGCCTCGTCCGGGATCTCGGCCAATGTCTGGCGGGCATGATCCAGGGCGGTCTGCGAGGGGTTCGGAAAGCTTTCGTCGAGCCGCCGGTGCTCGATGCGCCAGCCGGCGTCGGCGAGACCGGCGGCGATCCGGCGATCGTAGACGTAGCCGCCGGTCGGCGTGTCCGGGTCACCGGGGATCAGGAACCAGAGCCTTCGGCTCATACCGCCTCTGGGAGTGGACCCTCGAAGAAGGCCCAGGCGCGATGTGACTCGGCCAGCTCGACACGCATGCCGGGCAGGGCCATGGCGGCGGTCCCGAGCTCGCCCTCGGCGATGCGTCGGGCCATGGCATCGAAGATGTGGCGGGCGAGGAACTCGGTGGTGGTGTTCTGCCCGGTCAGCTCCGGGAGCTCGTCCAGGTTCCGGTAGTCGAGCGCGTCCAGCACCTGGCGCAGCGCCTGGCCGGCGAGCCCGATGTCGACGACCAGATTGTCAGCGTCCAGGGCCTCGCGCCGGAACTCAACGTCGACCACATAGGTCGCGCCGTGGAGCCGCTGGGCCGGACCGAAGACCTCGCCCTGGAAGCTGTGGGCGATCATGATGTGATCGCGAACGCGAATACCGTACATAGAGGCCCTCGAAGGTCAGTGGTCATGGATGCCCTTCCGGGCCGAGTGACGGCTGCCGGGGGACGCGGTGAATACATCCCTGTACGCTTGACGACAGCATCCCTGCTGTCGACACCCCCGTCAGCCGTCACCCGTCCCTCTGTTGTCTCTCGGATAGCGGATACGGTGCATGAGGACGCCGGGCGGATTTTGGGCCAATCGAGCCTGGACCTCCGGAAGCTCGGAGAATGGGCTCTCCCCGCTGATCAGGCAGTCCAGGACGGGGTCCCGCAGCAGCCGGAGCGCCAGACGCATGCGGCGACGATGATCCCAGCGCGCCCGCTGGGCGTCCGAGACGCTGCCCACCTGGGACGAGATCAGACGCAGCCGGCGCTGGTGGAAAGCTTTACCGAGGGCGAGCGGAACGGTCCGGGTGCCGAACCAGCTGAGCTCGATCACCCGCGCCTCGAACCCGGCGAGTTCGAGCGCCGTGCTCAGGCCGGCCGGTGCGCCGCTCGCGTGGACGACCCGATCGGCGTCTGGGCTGGCCTCGCCGGGTTGACGAAAGACGATCCCCAGCGCGGCGGCGACCGGGGCGCGCTGCGGATCGATGTCGATCAGCTCGACCTCGCAGCCAGGGATCCGCGATGCCAGCCAGGCGCAGAGACAGCCGAGCACCCCGGCCCCGACGACCGCGATTCGGTCCCCGACCCTGGGGGTCGCATCCCAGAGACCGTTGACCGCCGTCTCCATGTTCGCGGCCAGGATCGCACGCTCTGGGGGCAGTCCCTCCGGCAGGGGATGGACCCACTCGGTGGGCACCTGATAGAGGGTCTGGTGCGGATGGAGACAGAAAACCGGCGCGCCCATCAGCGCATCTGGCCCAGCCTCGATGATGCCGACGTTGCAGTAGCCGTATTTCACCGGACCGGGGAAATCGCCGGCCTGGAAGGGCGCGCGCATCCGCTCGTACTCGCTCTCCGGGACCTCTCCGCGATAGACCAGGGATTCCGTGCCCCGGCTGATCCCGCTGTAGAGCGTCCGCACCCGGACCTGGCCCTCGTCCAGGTGCGGCAGCGTCTCGTCGCGCAGCTCGCCCTGGCCGGGCGAACGGATCCAGAAGGCGCGCGTCGATCCGCCCTCCCCCGGCATGTTCAGGAAGACCGCTCGGCCGAGGTGGCGGCCGCCACATCAAGGGATGGTTCAGGCGGTTGAATCGGATGTGTCGATCCTCCAGCGAGCCGAACCGCCTCCAGATCCAGCGAGGCCAGGAATGGGCTCGGACCCAACTCCTCCGGGATGGCCCAGAGACGCGCCCGGGTGACCCCGTATCCCAGGCGGGGATCCGCGCTCCACACCGCGATCGGCACCGCGAGCAGTGCGCCGACGAAGAAGGGCGACAGAAGCGCCATGGTCACGCCGCTGTGCAGCGTCAATGCTAGAGTCGCGGCGCACCCGAGCAGGGTCTGGGGCCAAAGCCGGTGCCAGGCCAGTGCGACCGGCACCGCATGGGCCGCCCGTCGCTGCGGCCCCCAGACCAGCTTCTTGCCGAACGCCAGTCCGGCCATGAAGACGCTGTGAGCGATCGCCAGCACCGGTGCCAGGAGGGTGCTGAAGAGGGCCTCACCCAGGGCGCCGAGGAGCACCCGCGGCGCCCCGCCGAACGACCTGCGGCGCTCGGCATCGGCCAGCACGTCGATCACCGAGGCAAGCTTGGGGGCGAAGACCATCGTCAGAATGGTGAACAGCAGCGGCACGTCATAGGCGGGGTCGAACAGTGGTGTTCCGGTATCGAGGAAGGCCCGGGAGGCGGCAATGGCCATCAGCAGCACCCAGAAGGGCGAGCCGACGAACATGAGGATCGCCAGGACCAGTTGAATCCGACTCAATGGATGCAGCCCTGGGGTGCCGAGCAGCTTGAGATACTGCAGGTTGCCTTGGCACCAGCGCAGGTCGCGACGGATGTATTCGAGCAGGGTCGTGGGATTCTCCTCGTAGCTGCCGGTCTCCTCGGGCAGCACCCGAACCTCGTAGCCGGCGCGGCGCATCAGCACGGCCTCGACCTGATCGTGGCTCAGGACCCAGCCGGACAGCGGTCCGCGACCGGGCAGGAGCGGAAGCCCGCAGTGCTCGACGAAGGGACGGACCCGCAGCAGGGCATTGTGCCCCCAGTAGGGTCCGCAATCGCCCTGCCACCAGGCGCTGCCCAATGTGTAGGAACGCATGCCGAAACGCATGCCGAACTGGAAGACGCGAGCGAAGGCGCTGCTCGAGGGCAGACCGACCACCAGGGTCTGGAGGATGCCCAGACGCGGATTGGCCCCCATGATGCGCACCATCCGCAGCAGGGTCTCCGTATCCATGAGACTGTCCGCGTCCAGCACCAGGGCCAGGTCGTAATCCTCGCCGCGCCGGGCCATGAACTCGGCGATGTTGCCCGCCTTGAAGCCTGGGTTGTCGAGCCGGCGGCGATACTCGACCGAAAGCGTCTCCCCCCAGCGCGCACGGAAGGCGGCCATGCCCCGATCCTCGGCCGCGATGCATTCCTCCCAGGTCGAGTCGCTCAGCAGATGTACGTCGAAGCGGTCCACGACGCCGCGCTCGACCAGACCGGCGACCATGCGGTCGAGATTGCGGAAGACCGTCGCCGCATCCTCGTTGCGGATGCAGCTCAGAATGGCGACGCGCTGGTCCAGCGGGGCGTTCGCTCCTAGATCGAGCGGAAAGACCCGGGCCAGGGGATCCTGATACAGCCGCATCAGCGCCAATCCGATGACGGCATTCCAGAAGCCGATCAGGGTCCAGGGAAGCGTGAAGCCGAAGCAGATGAGCAGCACCCAATCCCAGGCATCGAGACCGCCCGGGCTCAGGGTTCGGGCCATCGATAGCATCAGAAGGGACATGGTCGCCAGCACCGCAGCGACGAACAGCCAACGGCGGCGACGCACATTCGGGGCGTCATCGCCGCATGGCGGGGACGGATTCCGGGACGCTGGAATCGATGGGTCTTGGGATGCAGAACTCACGGCAGTGTCTTCGGCGGCATCGGCGTCGGTAGCATCGAAACTGATGCTCCCCGAGTCCGAATACAAGCTGCGACAGAGTGCGGAGACTCGATGGCCCCGCTGCAACCCCAAACATCCGTGGCTGCCGGGACGCGCTGGCGACGTTGCCGCGCAACGGTTTTGGGCGGCGGATGCCTGCCCCCAGCCTGGACCTGAGCCTTTAGCATGGCCGACGACATAGAGCGCAGCTCGCGACTGGGGAAACTCTCTCTCCGCTCGCCTGTCTTCCCGAATCAGCGCATCCTTTACCTCACCACCCGCGCATCTTAAGCTCGCCAACCCTATTTCGAGGATCCGGCGCCCCTATGAAACTCCTGCTCGATTTCTTCCCCATTCTGCTCTTCTTCATCGCCTATAAGCTGGCGGGCATCTACGTAGCCACCGGGGTCGCGATCAGCGCCTCCGCCGTTCAGGTCGGCTGGTCCTGGTGGCGGCATCGACGAGTCGAGAAGATGCATCTGGCGACGCTGGGTCTCCTGGTCGTCTTCGGCGGACTCACCATCGCGCTCCGGGATCCCATTTTCGTGATGTGGAAGCCGACCCTGGTCAACTGGTTGTTCGCGGCCACCTTCCTGGGAAGTCAATTCGTCGGCGAACGCCCCCTGATCCAGCGCATGATGGGGCATGCCGTCGACATCCCGGCGCCCATCTGGACGCGTCTGAATCTGCTCTGGACCCTGTTCTTCGTCTTCCTCGGCGCCGCCAACCTCTTCGTGGTCTACATCGGCAGCGGATTCTTCGATGCCCAGCAGGCGCTGATCGGCGCCAGCGGTCAGGACAGCGTCGATCTCACCGCATGTGCGGCCAGCTATAGCGGCCACCTGCTCGACCTCTGCAACGACGCTCAGGCGCGCGAGGAGACCTGGGTGAACTTCAAACTCTTCGGTATGATGGGATTGACGATCCTCTTCGTGATCGCCCAGGCGTTCTACCTGACCCGCCATGTGAAAGAAGAACCCCAAACACTGGAGACCGATTGACGTGCTTTACGCCATCATCGCTGTCGACAATCCGGACAGCCTGGACGCCCGCAAGGCGGCACGCCCAGCCCATCTCGAACGCCTACAGACATTGCAAAACGAAGGCAGACTGGTTCTGGCCGGGCCGCACCCGGCCATCGATAGCTCGGACCCTGGCGAGGCTGGATTCACGGGCTCGCTCGTCGTTGCGGAATTTTCCGATCTCGGCGTGGCCGAATCCTGGGCCGCCGCCGATCCCTATGTCGAGGCCGGCGTCTACCGGACGGTCTCGGTCAAGCCCTTCCGGCAAGTCTTTCCTTGATGCACCGGCCTTGCGCCGGAGCATCCGTCTTCCCATCTTCGATAAGGATGATCCCTTTATGAAATCTGCTCGTATTTCACTGGTGGCATTCGCATTGCTCGCCTCCGGAGCCTGCTACGCCGACGACGCCAAGGACACCGATTCCCCGGATACCCTGATCGCGACCGTCAACGGCACGCCCTACACGCTCGACGTCTTCCGCCTCTTCTACATGGAGCGTCTGCAGGGTAGCCGAGGCGAAAACTCGCCCGCCTTGCAGCAGCAGGTCTTCGACGAATTCATGGGACTGATCGTCGCCTCCCAGGAGGGCGAGAAGCTCAAGCTCGAAGACGACCGCAACGTGGTCGCCGCACTCAAGCTCGAGCGCATGAAGGTCATGTCCAACGCCGCATTGTCGAAGATGGCCGAGGAGCTGGAGCCCACCGAGGAGCAGCTGAAGGCCGCCTACGATCAGGTCAAGGAGCAGGCCGCCCGCACCGAGTACAAGGCGCGCCACATTCTGGTCAAGGACGAGGACGAAGCCAAGAAGATCATCAAACAGCTCGACAAGGGCGGCGATTTCGAGGAGCTGGCGAAGAAGAATTCGCTCGGCCCCACCGCCAAGAACGGCGGCGAACTGGGTTGGTTCGATCCGAGCCAGATGGTCGCGCCCTTCGCCGAGGCAATCGCCGCGATGAAGCCGGGCAGCTACTCGAAGGAGCCGGTGCACACCCAGTTCGGCTGGCACGTCATCAACCTGCAGGAGACCCGCAAGGCCGAGCCTCCGACCTTCGAGGAGGCCAAGCCGCGTCTGATCGCCGCAGTCAAGCGCCAGATGATCGCCGAAAAGCTCACCAAGATGCGTGACAGCGCCATGGTTGAGCTCAACGAGGACGTCGTGAAGCTCAAGCCGAATCCAGAGGCGGCCGAGGGAGAGTCGAAGGACAAGTAAGCCGCGACTCAGCGCGGAGGCCGTTGCCAACGGCCTCTCGCCGCGACTGGGGGCGGATTGCCGCCCCACCTCGATCCCGACCTCTCGACCAGCCACCTCCAGAACACCGCCGTCAGTGCGCCAGCAAGAAGACCTCTCGGTCGTTGAGCGGCTGAACCGGCCTCGCATTGCCCCCGACCAACTCGGCCAATCTCCGCAACTGATCCTTGGTGACGTCCAGCGGTTCGTAGAGAACGAACCAGATAACCGGCTCCTCGCAGGGCGGCGTCGAGGCGGACCCCGTATAGTGGAAATAGCCGCGCCTGCTGGGCAGTAGGAACAGCGGATTGATTCCGACCTGGCGATAGTTGACCCGCTCGCCCGGCTGACTGGGCAGATGATCCAGCACGCGCGTCAGGATCCGATTCTCGCGCCCGCTCGAACGCAGCGGAACGGCCACCACCACCATCGCCCCCTGCCGATTGCGATGCACGAGCTGAATCTCGGCCTCGGGCCGCATTCCCTTGAATCGATGCTCGCCCGGCACATGGAAGGTGAACGCTTCCAGATCGTAGACATCGCCCCGCACCAGCAAGGCGCTCCCTGGCGGCGAAATCACATGAATCCCGTTGCCGCTGTTGTAGGCTTCGAGCGGTTGCGAATGGTATTGGAAGACCAGAGGAACATAGGGCACGCGACGAGCGCGCTCGATATCGATCGGAGACTGGAGACGCCCGTTCCGACAGGTTGCAAAGGAGGCGTCCAGATCGCCCCAGCGCTCCGGCCCCCGGGATCCGGAATAAGCCCAGTCAGAAGGAGGGGACGCCGGAGCCTTCGCACCACTCGCCTCACCCACCCCGATCGCTGCGGCCAGGGTCGTCAGGGCGAGCAGGAAACGCGCGCCAGGCCGCGCAGCGCGCGTGTGCAGATCGATGCAGGGCATCGCATCAATCCCCGCGCCGCTTGAGCTCGGCAATGGGCACCAGATGCACATCCTTCGCCTCGTCGGCGAAATAGGGACGCTCACCGCCACGGCCCTGAGCATCGGCCAGTTCCTTCTCGCGCATGGCGATCATGCCGAGACAGTCGCGGACCTGCTGAATCGTCCCGTCCGACAGCGGGTGGCGCATCCCGGGCGGCGGCGTCACGTCCCTGACGATGGCCGACAGGGTCTTGCGCATGGCGATCAGGATCTCTTGCTCTTTGGTCAGCTCGCTCATCATGGGTCCTCTCGGAGTGCTGGCGGCAGAACCGCCGATGGCCTGAACGCAAAGACGCGCGGTGCGTCTGGAGTCGTGAAGCAGCCTTCCCGGATCGGATCAGTCGATGAGCGCGGCGAGCCCGGCCTCGTCCAGCACCTCGACCCCCAGTGCGCGGGCCTTGTCCAACTTGGACCCTGCCTCCTCGCCCGCAAGCAGGTAGTCGGTCTGTTTCGAGACGCTGCCCGTCACCTTGGCGCCGAGCGTCTGCAGCTGCGCCTTGATCTCGTCACGTGGACGACTCAGGGTTCCGGTGATGACGATGGTCTTTCCGGCCAGGGGCTGGGCGATCGGCTCGGAGGATGGCTCGCTGGTCGAGGGCCAGTGGATTCCGGCCTCAAGCAGATGCTCGATCGCCTCCCGATTGTGGCCCTGGGCGAAGAACCCGGCAATATGGGCCGCAACCACCGGCCCCACGCCGTCCACCAGACGACGGCTGTTGAGATAGAGATCCTCGGGCTCGGCCGCGCGCAACCCGGCCAGATCGCCGAAGCGTTCGGCCAGCGCCTCCGCCCGCCCGCGCGTCAGACCGCGAACGCCGAGCCCGGCGAGCCAGTCGGCCAGATCGCCCGAGGCTTCGAGATCCGGATGCTCGGCCAGATAGGCATGGAGCGCCTTGGCCGTCTCGGGACCGACACCTTTGACGCCACGGATCTGGACGAAATCCTCCACGCGCGCCTGCATCAGTGACTCGATGCCGTCGAAACGCCCGGCCAGCGCCTGGGCCGTCGAAACGCCGACCTCGCGGATACCGAGCGCATGGATGAAGCGGGCGAAGCTGGTCTCCTTGCTGTGCTCGAGCGCGGCCAGCAGGTTCGCGGCCGATTTCTCGCCCATGCGTTCCAGATGCACCAGGCGATCCTGGGTCAGATGATAGAGATCCGCTGGCTCGCGAATCCAATCGAGATCGACCAGTTGTTCGATCAGCTTGTCGCCCAGCCCCTCGATATCCATGGCGCGACGGGAGGCGAAATGCTTCAGCGATTCCTTGCGCTGCGCCTGACAGAAGAGACCGCCCGTGCAGCGCGCGACGGCCTCGCCCTCGGGACGGATCACGTCCGATCCGCAGACGGGACACTGGCTCGGCAGCTCGACCTCGCGGACATCCGCTGGACGTCGCTCGACGACGACCCGCACCACCTCGGGGATCACGTCCCCGGCGCGCCGCACGATGACGGTATCGCCGATCCGCACGTCCTTGCGTGCCACCTCGTCCATGTTGTGCAGGGTTGCGTTCGAGACCGTCACCCCGCCAACCTGAACCGGGCGCAGTCGCGCGACCGGGGTCACGGCGCCGGTCCGCCCGACCTGGAATTCAACGGACTCGACCCGGGTCATCTCTTCCTGGGCCGGAAACTTGCGGGCAATGGCCCAGCGGGGATGGTGATTGGTGGCACCGAGCCGGATCTGATCGGCCAAGGAATCCAGCTTGAAGACGACCCCGTCGATATCGAAATCGAGCCGATCGCGACGACGGCTCAGATCCTCGAAATAGTCCCGGCAGCCATCCAGTCCGGAGACCAGACGCAACTCGCGCGAAATGGGAATTCCCCAGCCGGCCAGACGCCCGAGCATCTCGGACTGACGCGCGTCGGCTGGTACCGAGAGCTCGCCCCATCCGTAACAGCAGAAGGTCAACGGACGCTTGGCGGCCACGCGCGGATCGAGCTGGCGCAGGCTGCCGGCGGCGGCGTTGCGGGGGTTGGCGAAGGGGCGCTCGCCGCGCTCCAGGATCTCCGCGTTCAGACGCGCGAAGCCGGCGCGGGTCATGTAGACCTCGCCGCGCACCTCGAGGATCTCGGGACGATCCTCGCCGATCAGCGACAGCGGAATGCTGGGGATGGTTCGAGCCGTATGGGTGACGTCCTCCCCCCGGGTCCCGTCACCCCGCGTCGCGGCCAGAACCAGGACGCCCCGCTCGTAACGCAGACTGATGGCGAGACCATCGAGCTTCGGCTCGGCGACATAGAGAGGCGCGTCGCCACCGCTCAACCCACTCAGGACACGGCGATGGAAATCCGCCAGCTCCTCGTCGCTCATGGCGTTGTCGAGCGAGATCATGGGGATCGCGTGACGGACCTCGCGGAACTCCGGGCGCGGCGCCGCTCCGACCCTTTGGGTCGGCGAATCGGGCGTCACCAAATCCGGATGCTCGGACTCCAGCCCCTTGAGTTCGCGGACCAGCCGGTCGTACTCGGCGTCCGGAACCTCCGGGTCGTCGAGCACGTAATAGCGATGATTGTGATAGAGGATTCGCGCGCGCAGCGATTCGGCGCGCAAACGCTCCTCCCTAGACGCGGTCACCGTAACGCGACCTTCGACCAGCGCACCTCATTGGCGAGCACCGCCTGGCGCATCTCTTCTTCCTTGCTGACCGTCAGCGGACGCCGGCTGTTGTCGAGCACGTCGCCATTGAGCGCGAGGGCCAGCTTGCGTGCGGTGGCGATCATTTCGTCGAGAATGGTCATATCCTCCGGATTCCCTTCGAGCTGGGCGAAGAGCATCAGCCCAGGCGTCGAGAATGACTCCATCTCATCGAAGGGGAAGGTGCCCGGTTTCACCATGTTGGCCATGCTGAAATAGATACGGGTCTGATCGTCAAACTCGTCGAGACAATGGAAGATGTCCATGTCGCCGGGATAGAGACCGCAACGCTCGGCCACTTCAAGCATTTCCGTTCCCTTGAAAGGATAACGTCGCGCGCTGACGCTCAATTGAATCAGCAGAGGCTCCAGCGCCTCGCCCTCGTCCGCCGACTCCTCGACCGGTTCCGAATCGGAGTCCGGCGGAGACGCGACCTGTCGGGCCGGCCCGTCGCGGTCAGAGTCATCGCGCTCAGGCTCATCGCGGTCTTCCTCGAACATGGTCGACCCCGGATCCTTGGCGGAACGCGGCGTCAGATAGGACCAATCGCTGTCCTGCGAGTCGTCATCCTCGTCGTCGTAGACACCGATCTTGGGATCCCGCTTAACGGCCTTGCCCGAACGCACACCATATGGCGCATCCCCGGCGGCGCTGGCCGCAACCTCCATCTCGTCTTCGTATTCGTCGCCTTCCTGCTCCCGCTTCTCACGATGACGCTCCCACAGATAGAGCAGCAGGATCAGTACGGCTCCGACGACGATTAGGATCAAACGAATAGTACTGGCGTCCATTCTAATTCTGATTGCTAGATGGGTTTAGAAAGGGTCGGGCGAGTATATCAACGCTCGCCATGGCTGTATTGCCCCGAGACGGGACTCGGCGCAGTCACCTCAGGACGCCGCCGCCAGACGAACCGCCTCATCCACGTCGACCGCCACCAGCCGCGACACACCCGGCTCGTGCATCGTCACGCCGATCAGATGATCGGCAATCTCCATGGTCACCTTGTTGTGACTGATGAAGATGAACTGAACACGATTCGACATGGAGCGCACCATGTCGCAGAAACGACCGACGTTGGCATCATCCAGAGGCGCGTCGACCTCGTCCAGCATGCAGAAGGGCGCCGGATTGAGTTCGAAGATGGCAAACACCAACGCGACCGCCGTCAGTGCCTTCTCGCCGCCGGACAACAGATGGATGCTCGAATTGCGTTTGCCGGGCGGACGCGCCATGACCGTCACGCCGGTCTCCAGCAGATCCTCGCCGGTGAGTTCCATATAGGCATGACCGCCGCCGAAGAGACGCGGGAAGAGCTGCTGGAAACCCTGATTGACCTGGTCATAGGTCTCCTTGAACCGATTGCGGGTCTCGCGATCGATCTTGCGGATGGCCTGTTCCAGGGTCTCCAGTGAGCGCGCGATGTCCTCATGCTGCGCGTCCAGATAGACCTTGCGCTGCGACTGCTCCTTGAACTCGTCGATCGCCGCCAGGTTGATCGCGCCCAGACGCTGAATGCGCGCCCCGACCCGGCTCAGCTCTTCCTGCCAACTCGGCTCGGTCGCGCTCGGATCGAGCGACTCCAGCACGGCTGCGGGGACCGTGCCCGACTCGGCCAGCTGTTCCTCAAGAGTCCGCCGGCGCACCAAACGCTCCTGGCGCTCCAGCCGCAGGTCGTCCAATCCGCTCCGGTCCGATTGCACCTGCTGCTCGGTACGCTGACGCTCCTGCTCCAGACCGCGCACCTCGGCATCCAACGCCTCGCGACGGTTGCGCGCCTCGCTCAAGGACGCCTCGACCTCGACACGGAGCGCGAGCTGTTCGTCGAGACGCTCGCGTTGCTCCGCCAACGGCTCCACGCCCTCCTCCAGCGCCATCACCAAGGTTTCGCGCCGCTCATGGAGCTGGATCTGCTGCTCACGGGCGCGCTCCAGGCTCTCGCTGGTCGCCAAACGGGCCGCGCGGTTGGACTCCACCTTGACCAGAAGTCCCTGAGCGCGTTCGCGACAGGCGCGCTCGCGCTCGCGCGCCTCGCCGACACCCAGACGCAACCGCTCGCGCTCGGCCGACATGGACTCGCGCCGCTCGGCCAGGGCATCGACCTCGGCGAGCAGATCGTGCAGACGCTCGCGCGCCTCCTCCATCTCGGCGATCGACTCCGCCTCCTGCGAGCGCAGTTCCTCGCGCTCCAGTTCGAGCGCGCGCTGACGCTCAAGCAGATGCTCGCGCCGGGTCTGAATGTTGCTGATCTCGGAGCGGACGACCGAGCGCTCGCGCTCGCCCGCCGTCAGATCGCGCCCAACAGCGTCGAGGACCTGCTCCAGCTCCAAGCGTGCGGTACGCAGTCGCTGCTCCTCGTCCAAGAGCGCGGCCTCGCGTTCCCGCAGGGACTCGATTTCGACACGCAGCGCCTTGATGGCCTCGGCGCGCTCCAGCACGCCTCCAGTCGGCGCCGACGCCGGTGTCGCCAGCCAGTTCACGCCGACCTGAACGCCCTCACGCGTAATCCAGCGCTCTCCGGGACCCAGCGCCGAGCGGCCAGCCAGGGCCTCGGCCAGCGACTCGGCAACGCGCGCACCTTGCAGCAGATCGGCGAGCGGCCAGGCGGAGCCCGTCCGCGCGGCCAAGGCATCGGAGTCGCCGATATCGCCCGCGCCGGATCCCGCGACACCCGTATCGAACAGCATCAGGCCCGGAACCAAAGCGTCCGGGGATTCGATATGGGACTCGAGACCCGTGGTACCGACCGCGCGCAGCGCGTCGCCGAGCAGCGTCTCGACCGCATGCTCCCAGCCTGGCTCGACCTCCAGCTGATCGACCAGACGCGGCGCATCGGCCAGCCCCCGACGCTCCAGCCAGGCGGCGCAATCGCCCTCGGGGTCGGCGAGCGCCGCATCCTGAAGCGCCGACTGGGAGGCGAGCCGCCCCTTGGATTCCTGAAGCTCGGTGCGCAGTCCGGCAAGCTCGTCGGTCAGACCGCGCAGACGTTCGTCGAGTCCGGCAAGTTCGGCGCCATAACGCTGTCGATCGTCCGACAGGGACTCGATCCGTTCGGTCAGCCCGGACTCGCGTTCGGCCAGATCCTCGATACGCTCGGTCAAGGGCGCGACATCGAGACGCGCAAGCTCCTCCTCGACACGGCGCACACGCTCATAATCGCGCCCGATGGATTGTTCCAGAGCGTTGATCCGCGCCCGTTCAACCTGGGCCTGCTCGGCGGGCTTGGCGGCGGCCTGATTGAATCCGTCCCACTCGGCCTCCCAGACCTTGAGCCGGTCCTCCAGCGTCATGAGTTCGCCGGCAGCCTCGCCCAGCTCGGACTGGGCCGTCTCCAGCTCCGGCGCGTGTTGAGCCAGTTCCGCATCGATCTCGGACAAACGACGCTGATCGCGCTCCAAATGCCGATCGGCCTCGTAGAGCTCCTGCTCCAAGCGGACCAGCTCCGCCTCGCGACGGCCGCGTTCCTCGTTGGCGAACTGGATCGCCTGCTCGGCGCGGGCGATCTCGGTCCCAACCGCATAGAAACGCGCCTGGATCTCGTTGAACACCTCGGACGCCGTGGTGTGATCGGCGCGCCGCGCCTCGATATCGGCTTCAAGGCGGCGCTGGTGGGCCAATCCAGCCTCGGTCGCCACCTCGGCCTCGCCGAGACGGCGATCCATGCTCTGGATCTCGCCATCCAGGATGCGCCAGCGCAACGCCTTGAGCTCCTGCTCCAGACGCCGCTCGTCCGCCTTGAGCTGGGTGTATTTCTCGGCGGTCGCCGCCTGACGCTCCAGGTGCTGGAGCTGCTTGCCGACCTCCTCGCGCAGATCGTTCAGACGATCGAGGTTCTCGCGCGTATGGCGCATCCGGGTCTCGGTCTCGCGGCGGCGCTCCTTGTATTTGGAGATACCGGCCGCCTCCTCCAGGAAGAGACGCAGATCCTCGGGGCGGGCCTCGATGATGCGGGAGATCATCCCCTGCTCGATGATGGCATAGGAGCGCGGCCCCAGACCGGTGCCGAGGAAGAGATCCTGGATGTCGCGCCGACGGCAGCGCGCGCCATTGAGGAAATAGGACGATTGGCCGTCGCGCGTCACCTGGCGCTTGACCGAGATCTGGTTGAAGGCCGCGTACTCGCCCCCGGCGGAGCCATCGCTGTTGTCGAAGACCATCTCGATGCTGGCGACACCGACCGGCTTGCGCCCGGTGCTGCCGTTGAAGATGACGTCGGCCATGGACTCGCCGCGCAGCATCTTGGCCGAGCTCTCGCCCATAACCCAGCGCACGGCGTCGATGACGTTCGATTTGCCGCAGCCATTGGGGCCGACCACCCCGATCAGGTTGCTCGGAAATGACACGGAGGTCGGATCCACGAAGGATTTGAACCCGGCCAGCTTGATCTTTTCAAGCCTCATGAGTTAAGCGAACACATTACTTGAACAGCCACCAGACCTTCTCGTTAGCGGAAAAAACGGGCTTATAGTGACGGACCGCGCTCGCCTTCGTAACCCTTTTGATCTGATTGTCGAGCAGCAACGCCCGACCCTGGACCTCGGCCAATAGGACGGCGTGTCCGACATTCAGGTTGAGGTCCATCACGGCGACCAGATTCAGCTCATCGTTATCGAAACCCAGCGCACGCAAACTCATGAACTTGACGATCGCATAATCCTCGCAGTCCCCAGCCTTGTCGAAGAACTCAGCCGGGGTCTCCCAATAGTCATCCACTCCCCAATTGACGGGATCCGTGATATAGCGCCAGTTATTGGCGAATCGATTGACCTCCTCGACCTGGGTCAAGCGATCGCGCCCCTTGAGCCGATCGATCAGCGCCTTCCACTCGGTATAGGGACAATTCCCGCGACCTCGCGACCGGCAACGCTCGTCCTTTCGCTCTTCCTCCCGATAGCGTTTGAGCAGGGTGTTCCACTTGGGAATGGGGCGCAGATCGGTGAATTTCTTGCCGGTGCGACCGAACACATGACCGGTCGCCAAACCCGAATCCGCGCGCACCGGACACATCGGTCCGAGCGCAAGCAGCATCAGGGAAAGGAACAGACAGAGCAGACGACGGGACCAGGGGCTGGGGTACGAGTGAATCGCCATTGCGGTGGATTGGACACTCGGCTCATGCTAGAAACAATGGCATGATTCGCTCATGGGAAAGGTCGGCTGACATCTCTGGCGGGACGGTGTCGCCATGATAGCGCCAAACCAGGGCCGAACGGCAATTCGGGATGACGCGCACGCCCCAGTCGCTATCCAGGAGTTGGAACAGTGAAGAAACAGATCTACGCCGTCGCAACCCTCATCGCGACCATGCTCGTCGCATTCTACGGCATCCTGCTGCTCGACTCCTCAGAGCGCGATCGCGACATCCAAAACCTTCAATCGCAGATGAGCCTCGTCGTCGACAGCCGGGCCGAGGCCCTGAACGACTGGCTCCAAGCCCAGTACGCGGTGCTCGGAGCGCTGGCCGACAACGCCTCCCTTCAGCTCTATGTGACCGTGATCGGCATGAGCGGTGCGGACCAGCCGCTGGAGGAAGACCCGGCCGAACGCGATTATCTGCGCAACCTATTGAACGCCAAGGCCGAGCAATTCGGGTTTCTCCCGGAGCGCATCGCCGCCAAGCTCCCGGCCAACACCAGACCGCTGGCCACGGCCGGACTCGCCCTGCTGGACCCGACGGGAGGCGTCATCGCCTCTTCCGACGGCATGCCGCCGATCGAAGGCCGCCTCAAGAGCTTTCTGGACGATACGCCTCTGACCGAGCGCGGCTTGCTGGACCTCTTCCCAGGTCGAGGGACCCACCCGACACTGGGCTTTCTCGCACCCGTCTTCGGAGAAAACGAGGAAGGAAAGACCCAGGTCATCGCCCGCGTTCTCGGATTGCGCCAGGTGGACGACCGCTTCTTCGGGGCGATGAAGCAGCCGGGCCTGACCGCCAAAACGGCCGAATCCTACCTGATACGACGCGACGGCAATCGCATCCAGTATCTGACGCCGCTGCGCGACGGCAGCGACCCGCTGTCGAAAACCCTGGCCATCAACTCCGAACGACTGGTGGATGTCGCCGCCTTGAGCGAACCGGGCCGTTTCCACGAGGGACTGGACTATGCGGCCAACGCCTGCTTCGCCGTGAGCCGCCAGATCCTCGGCACGCCCTGGACGCTGGTGCACAAGATCGATCGCAGCGAGGCATTGGCCAAGAGCAAGGCCGACCGAACCACACTGGTCAGCGTCCTGAGCCTCGTCCTGGTGCTGTTCGGCGCAGGACTGGTCGTGGCCTGGCGCTACTCCACCTCCCTGCGCGCCGAGGAGGCGACCCGCGAGGCCGAACGCTTGGCGCAACGCTACAAGGACTCCTCCGAGCGCTTCGAGTCCATCTCGCGCTTCCTCGATATCGTGACGGACGCCCAGCCCCATGCCATCTTCGTAACCACAGGCGACAATACGCTGTCCTTCGGCAACGAGCGCATCGCCGAAATCAGCGAGGTTCCGAAGCGGGAACTTGGGGGCCGCAGCCTGATCGGCCTGTTAGGACAGGAGCGGGGCAGCGCCTACAACGCCATCAACCAGCATGTGCTGGCGACGGGCTGTCCAATACGCGAAACCTCCCGCTTCCCGGATGAAAATGGCCAAGAACAGGTCTGGCGCTCCTTCCACTGCCTGCTGGAGACACAGGATGGCGAGCAGCCGCAGGTGCTGACCACGATCGAGGATCTGACCGATCTGATGCGCGAACGGGCACGCCGGGAACGCAACACCCGACAACTGATCGAAACGCTGGTGGGACTGGTCGACGAACGGGATCCGGACTCGGCCCATCAGTCACGCTACGCCGCCCAGGTCGCACGCAGAATCGCCGAAGAGATGGGGCTCGAACGCCCCCTGATCGAAACCGCCGACCAGGCGGCACGACTCGCCAATATCGGCAAGGTCCGAATCCCGCGCGCACTGCTCACCAAGGACGAGTCGCTCACCGAAGACGAAATGCGCGTCATCAGACAATCGCTGGACGAGGGACCGAATCTGCTGAAGGGGATCGAGTTCGACGGACCTGTGGTCGAAACGCTACGCCAGATCAACGAGCGAATCGATGGCGCCGGCAGACCCTGCGGACTGAAAGAGGACGCGATCCTCCCGACGGCGCAGGCAGTGGCCGTCGCGAACTGCTTCGTCGCGCTCCTGAGCCCGCGCGCCTTTCGTGACCCCAAGTCGTTCGATGAAGCGGAGGCCATCCTCATGGAGGAGATCGATCGTCGTTTCGACCGACGCGCCGTCTTCAGCCTGCTCAACTACCTCAACAACAAGGGCGGCAAAGAGACCTGGGCCGAGATGACGCGACTTCACGGAACCCCAAGGCCATCGAGTCCGCACGACACCTGAGTCAACGAATCCACATGCTAGGACTGTTCAGAAAGCGCAGAGGCTCAACCCCACCCACGACAGCACCGAGCACGCCGCCGGGGATATGCATCTACGCCGTCGGCGACATCCATGGACGCTACGATCTGCTGCTCGCACTGCAGGACAAGATCCTGGCGGACGCCGCCGAACGGCAGGAAAGACACAAGATCGCGATCTATCTGGGAGACTATATCGATCGCGGACCGGACAGCCGCAAGGTCGTGGCACACCTGCACGCGAATCCCTTGCCCGACTTCACGTCCATCCATCTGATGGGCAACCACGAGCAATCGATGCTCGGCTTCATTCGCGCTCCCGACCACCACGCCAACTGGCTGCAGTTCGGCGGACTGGCGACCCTGACATCCTACGGCGTCGGCTCCAGCGCGCTCGGGTTGGAAACGGAGCTGAGACAGATGGCGCGAGAACTAGAGATGCAGATCCCCGAGCCTGAGCGCGTTTTTCTGGAACGATTGGAGGCCTATCGCGTATTCGGGGACTATCTTTTCGTCCACGCAGGTATCCGCCCAGAACGTCCGTTGGAATCTCAGGAGATGGCGGATCTCTTCTGGATCCGGGAGGATTTCCTGCGCTACACCAAACCACACAGCCACGTCGTCGTACATGGCCATCACGTCACCGAGGAACCGGTCGTCAAAGACAACCGCATCGGCATCGACACAGGTGCATTCGCCACTGGATGCCTAACCTGTCTCATGCTGGATGGCGAAGAGCGTCGCTTCATCGATACCCGAGAGCCAGAGACAATCGACTGAGGGCACAAAGAAAAAGCCCGTCAGATTCAAAATCCGACGGGCTTTTTAATATGGCGGAGAGAGAGGGATTCGAACCCTCGATAGGTGATTAACCTATACTCCCTTAGCAGGGGAGCGCCTTCAGCCACTCGGCCATCTCTCCAAAATCATGCATCGCATGTGATCGCGTTACCAGTTAAGTAACTGATCGATACTTAGCGTATTGGCATTCAGACGATGTCTGGAAAACCAGATAACGCGACCACTTCCGATCAAGGCTGGCCATGATATCAGGTCCAGCCCCGCATTTCTAGTCAGTCAAGCTGACCGGCGTGACTTTCGACGCTAGCACCTTCGCCAGCCTCAGCCTGCTCCCTTTTGATCCGCTCGTAAATCTCTTCACGGTGAACGGCCACATCACGGGGCGCATTGACGCCGATCCGCACTTGATTGCCTTTGACGCCCAGAACGGTCACGGTCACTTCGTCACCGACCATCAGCGTTTCGCCAACCCGGCGAGTCAATATCAACATTTTACTTTCTCCCTACGTTCCCTTATCCGCAACGATGATTCCCCGCCCCGGCTTTCCGACCTCTTCGGTACCGCTCGGAGGGTTAAACCACCCCCAGACCAAGAATGAGAGAATACTCACCTTGGAATTCTATCAACAGCCGCTATGGGATCTCCATAGCAGCTGCGGCTTGACAGTTTCAGTTAGTTTGGACGGCAGCAACGAATACAAGAAGGTTTGCACCCGTTCCGACCGGTGGCTACACCATGTTTGTGACCAGTATCACGCCGTGCTCGCCTGATCCAGGCCGAATGCCTCGTGCAG
This sequence comes from Thiorhodococcus fuscus, assembly GCF_042682685.1. Taxonomy (NCBI): domain Bacteria; kingdom Pseudomonadati; phylum Pseudomonadota; class Gammaproteobacteria; order Chromatiales; family Chromatiaceae; genus Thiorhodococcus; species Thiorhodococcus fuscus. The sequence goes on along the minus strand of NZ_JBHUHX010000001.1, from coordinate 17,391 downwards.
CGTGCGCACACCGAGTTCCAGATACTTTTCATCGACCACGACCGAAATCTTGATCTCGGACGTTGAAATCATACGAATATTGATGCCTTCCTGGGCCAGCGCCGAGAACATGCGGCTCGCGATGCCCGCGTGGCTGCGCATCCCGACCCCAACCAGCGAAATCTTGACGATGTGGAGATCGCCCAGCACCTGACGCGCGCCAAGCTGCTTGGCCGACGCCTCCAGGATTTCCAGCGCGCGCGCATAGTCGTTGCGGTGGACGGTGAAGGTGAAATCCGTCAGCGCCTCCTGCGCGGCGATGTTCTGGATGATCATGTCCACTTCGATATTGGCGTCGGCGATCGGCCCCAGGATCTGGTGCGCCACACCCGGCTGATCCGGCACGCCAAGCACCGTCAACTTGGCTTCGTCGCGACTGAACGCGATTCCAGCAATCTTGGCGTCTTCCACGGCATCTTCCTCGAAGGTAATCAATGTGCCCTCTCCCTCGCCGAAGCTGGAGAGAACGCGCAGAGGGACTTTGTACTTTCCGGCGAACTCGACCGAGCGGATCTGCAGCACCTTCGATCCCAGGCTCGCCATTTCGAGCATTTCCTCGAAGGTGATCCGGGCGAGCTTGCGCGCCTTGGGCTCGACCCGAGGATCGGTCGTATAGACGCCATCCACATCGGTGTAGATCTGGCACTCGTCGGCCTTGAGCGCCGCAGCGATCGCGACTGCCGAGGTATCGGATCCACCACGGCCCAAGGTCGTGATGTCGCCAAGCTCGTCGATACCCTGGAAGCCAGCGACCACGACCACACGCCCAGCGTCCAAATCCGCCTTGACCCGTGCAGCATCAATATCACGAATGCGCGCCTTGTTATGTGCGCTATCCGTCAAGATGTGTACTTGGGCGCCCGTATAGGAGCGCGCCGGACAGCCCCGGGCCGACAGCGCCATGCTCAGGAGCGCGATGGTGACCTGCTCGCCGGTCGACATGAGCACGTCGAGCTCCCGTGGCTCGGGACGCTCCTGAATCTGTCGCGCGAGTCCGATCAGGCGATCGGTTTCGCCGGACATGGCGGACAACACCACCACGACCTGATTCCCCTGATCGCGCCAGCGCTTGACGCGCTCGGCCACGGCCAGGATCCGCTCGGCGCTGCCGACGGAGGTTCCGCCGTATTTCTGGACGATCAGCGCCATCGACCGCCCCTACCCTGCAGGTCGCCTTGCATCTTTCTCAAACACCCAGACGAAAACGTACACCCAAAAAGTGCACCATTGAAGGAAGACGAGCGGGCCGAGGACCCGCTCGACTCATTGAATTCGGCCATGCCGTCAGGTTAAGAGAGACGTCCTCTCACCCAACCGTCGACAGACGCGAGCGCACCCGGAATGCCAGCCGGATCATTGCCGCCGGCCTGAGCCATGTCAGGACGCCCGCCGCCCTTGCCACCGACCTGGGTCGCGATCTCGCGAATCAGATCGCCGGCCTTGAAGCGGTCGGTCAGATCCTTGGTGACGCCGGCGACCAGGCTGACCTTGCCGTCCGCCTCGGTCGCAAGCAGGATGACCGCAGAGCCCAACTTGTCCTTGAGCTGATCCAGAATGGTCCGAAGGTTTTTCGGATCGGCGCCGTCGAGACGGGCGGCCAACACCTTGACGCCCTCGATGTCCTGCGCCTGGGCGGCCAGATCCTGACCGGCCGAGCTTGCAAGCTTGCCCTTGAGCTGCTCCAACTCCTTTTCGAGACGGCGCGCGCGCTCGACCAGCTGGACCACGCGCTCGTCGACATCCTCGCGTCCGCCCTTGAGCAGACCCGCCAGACGCAGCAAACGCTCCTCGTCCGCCTCGACCCAGTCGAGCGCCGCTGCGCCCGTGATGGCCTCGATGCGGCGAACGCCGGCGGCGATGCCGGTCTCGTTGACGATCTTGACCAGACCGATGTCACCAACCGCCTTGACATGGGTGCCACCGCACAGCTCGGTGGAGAAATCGCCCATGCGCAACACGCGCACCTGATCGGTGTATTTCTCGCCGAAGAGCGCCATGGCACCGGACGCCTTGGCGTCCTCCAGACTCATGATGCGAGTCTCGACCAGATGGTTGGCACGCACCTCGCGATTGACCATGCGCTCAATCGTCAGCAACTGCTCGCGCGAGACCGGTTCGAAGTGCGAGAAGTCGAAGCGCAGACGCTCGGGACCGACCAGCGAACCCTTCTGCTGGACGTGCTCGCCGAGCACCTGACGCAGGGCCGCATGCAGCAGGTGCGTGGCCGAGTGGTTCAGAGCGGTTTCGAGCCGACGCCCGGCATCGACGCGCGCATCGACCCGGTCACCGACCGTCAGCGATCCTTCGAGCACGCGCCCGACGTGAATCATGACGCCGCCGCCCTTCTTCTGGGTGTCGGTCACCTCGAAGCGGGCGGTCTCGGTGGTCAGCCAGCCACGGTCGCCGACCTGGCCGCCGGACTCGCCGTAGAAGGGCGTGATGTCCAGAATGACCAGCCCCTCCTCGCCGGATTCGAGCGCATCGCAAGAGGTGCCGTCGCGATAGAGCGCGACGACCGTGCCCTCCTCCTGCAACCGCTCGTAACCGCAGAAATCGGTCTCGCCCTGGACTTGGATCTCCTGGGTCTGAGCCGCGCCGAACTGGCTCGCCGCACGGGCGCGCTCCTTCTGCTGCGCCATCGCCTGCTCGAAGCCCTCCATGTCCAGCGTCAGGCCACGTTCGCGAGCGATGTCCGCAGTCAGGTCGGTCGGGAAGCCGTAGGTGTCGTAGAGCTTGAACACGGTTTCGCCAGGGATGCGATCACTGGACAGCCCGGCGATCGCCTCGTCCAGGATGCGCATGCCGTGATCGAGGGTCTCGGCGAAGCGCTCCTCTTCAAGCTTGATCAGGTGCTCGACATGGGCCTGAGCGGTCTTGAGCTCCGGATAGGCATCGCCCATCTCGGCGACCAGCGGCGCGAGCAAACGATGGAAGAAGGGCTCGCTGCAGCCGAGCCGATAGCCGTGACGGATCGCCCGACGCATGATGCGGCGCAGGACGTAGCCGCGCCCCTCGTTGCTCGGCGTCACGCCGTCGATGATGAGGAAGGCGGTCGAGCGGATGTGGTCGGCGATGACGCGCAACGATTTGTCGGCGCGATCGGCGCACCCGGTGACCTCGGCCGCCGCATCGATCAGGTGGCGAAAGAGATCGATCTCGTAGTTGCTGTGCACGCCCTGCATCACGGCCGCGAGACGCTCCAGCCCCATGCCGGTGTCGACCGAGGGACGCGGCAGGGGCGTCAGAGTGCCCTCGGCGTCGCGGTTGAACTGCATGAAGACCAGATTCCAGATCTCGACGTAACGGTCGCCGTCCTCGTCGGGCGAACCCGGGGGACCGCCCGGGATCTCGGGACCGTGGTCGTAGAAGATCTCGGAGCAGGGACCACAGGGTCCCGTGTCGCCCATCGACCAGAAGTTGTCCTTGGCGCCACAGCGCGAGAAGCGAGCGGCATCGACGCCGACCTCCTTCAGCCAGATGTCGGCGGCCTCGTCGTCGTCCTCGAAGACGGTGATCCAGAGACGCTCGGGCGGCAGCGACAGCACCTGGGTCAGATACTCCCAGGCGAAACCGATGGCCTCACGCTTGAAGTAATCGCCGAAGCTGAAGTTGCCCAGCATCTCGAAGAAGGTGTGATGGCGCGCCGTGTAGCCGACGTTCTCCAGGTCGTTATGCTTACCGCCGGCGCGCACGCAGCGCTGGGACGAGACGGCCCGGTTATAGTCGCGCCGCTCGCGCCCGAGGAAGAGTTCCTTGAACTGCACCATCCCCGCATTGGTGAACAGCAGGGTCGGATCGTTGGCCGGAACCAAAGGACTGGAGGCAACCCGCGCGTGTTGACGTTGCGCGAAATAGTCGAGGAAGCTCGCTCGAAGCTCTGCACTGGTGATCATGGAGAAATCTCGAAAGGACCGCTCGTCGAAAGGGCCCGGTCAGTCATTCCAGCGCAACAGACGCCGGATGGATTCGGTGGGAAACCCGCGCTGCGCGAGAAAACGCGCCCGTCGGGCAAAATCGGCGCGGTCCTCGGGCGGCTCGGCGCCGAAGCGCCGGTCGCAGACTGCAGCCAGACGCGCCTCCCAGGTCTCGGTCGAGACCTGAAGGCAGCGGTCGATCAATTCATCGGCCACACCCTTGTGGCGCAGCTCGCTGCGGATGCGCAGGGGGCCGAAGCCCTTCTCGATCCGCTCCTCGACATAGCGTTCGGTAAGACGCAACTCGTCGATCGCACCCTCGCGTTCGAGCGGGATCAGCGCCTCGCGAATCACCGAGTTCTCGAAGCCGCGAACGGCGAGCTTCTGCTCCAGTTCGAGGCGAGAGTGCTCGCGCCCGGCCAGCAGACGCAGTGCCTGCTGCCGCGCGGCGACGATCGGATCCGCCGCTGTCGAATGTCTGGCCTGGGCGCTCAGAATCACTCCTCCGGGAGCGTCTCGGGGCTCTCTTCAGCGGTCTCGGCAACCACCTTGGGCAACAGCTTCTCGCGGATCTTGGCCTCGATGTCCTGGGCGATCTCGGGATGTTCGAGCAAGAAGCCACGGGCATTGTCCTTGCCCTGACCGACGCGGTTGCCCTCGTAGCTGTACCAGGCGCCCGACTTCTCGATGAATCCCTCCTTGACGCCCAGATCGATGATCTCACCCTCGCGAGAAATCCCCTGACCGTAGAGGATATCGAACTCGGCCTGCCTGAAGGGCGGGGCCACCTTGTTCTTGACCACCTTGACCTTGGTCTCGTTCCCGACGACCTCATCGCCCTTCTTGATACTTCCGGTGCGACGGATGTCCAGACGCACCGAGGCGTAGAACTTGAGCGCGTTACCACCGGTGGTGGTCTCGGGCGACCCGAACATGACGCCGATCTTCATACGGATCTGGTTGATGAAGATAACGCAGCAATTGGAGCGCTTGATGTTGGCCGTCAGCTTGCGCAGCGCCTGGGACATGAGCCGCGCCTGCAATCCGACGTGCGAATCGCCCATCTCGCCTTCGATCTCGGCCTTGGGCGTCAGCGCGGCGACCGAATCGATCACGACGATGTCGACCGCATTGGAGCGCACCAGCATGTCGGTGATCTCGAGCGCCTGCTCGCCGGTATCCGGCTGCGAGACCAACAGATCGTTCATGTTGACGCCGAGCTTCTCGGCATAGACCGGATCGAGCGCGTGTTCGGCATCGACGAAGGCCGCCGTGCCGCCGAGACGCTGGGACTCGGCAACGATGTGCAGCGTCAGGGTCGTCTTGCCCGAGGACTCCGGGCCATAGATCTCGATCACGCGCCCCTTGGGAACGCCGCCGATACCCAGCGCGAGATCCAGCCCGAGCGAGCCGGTGGAGATGGCCTCCACGTTGCGCACGGCGCCGGCGTCACCCATCCGCATGACCGAGCCCTTGCCGAACTGCTTCTCGATCTGGCCCAGGGCCGCAGCCAACGCCTTTTTGCGGTTCTCGTCCATTCGATCTCCGTTAAACTCAGTTCGCTTGTGCCCGGTATTGCCTTGCTTCTTGGATCGCACTCTAGATAACCGTGGCGCGCGCTCGACGCCCATGAAAACGGTGAATTATGGCATAGCTGAAGCGTGTGCGTCATATCCCGCGACGATCGAAAAAAACCAGGGCGCAAAGAGCCAGCGCTCACCCATTCGGCGCCAGCAGATCGAAGAGCCGCTGCAGGGCGACGCGCACCGTCTCCCGCCGCACCGCCTCGCGATCCCCTCCGAATCGACAGCAATCGGCCAACACCGCACTACCGGGAACACCCCAGGCGATCCAGACGGTACCGACCGGCTTCTCCTGCGTGCCACCGCCAGGCCCGGCGATGCCGCTCACGGCCAAGGCGACCTGGGCGCGACTCCGATCCAGCGCCCCGGCGACCATCTCCCTCACCACCGCCTCGCTGACCGCACCATGCCGCGCAAGGGTCTCCTCGCGCACACCCAGCATCTCCTGCTTGGCGGCGTTGCTGTAGGTGACGAATCCGCGATCGAACCAGGCGCTGCTGCCGGCGACATCCGTGACGCACTTGGCGATCCAGCCACCCGTGCAGGACTCGGCGCAGGCCAGCATCAGAGCGCGCGCGCTCAGGCGCTCGCCGATACGGGCAGCAATCGTCTCGAACCCAAGGTCGGTGCTCTGTTCTATCATCGGGCGCGAGTGTCGCCGAACTCGGAGGTCGAGACAATCCCGTGCGTGGAAATCGCCCGGATCGACCGCACATCCGGCGACGATGGTCTCGATTCCGCCATCCGGCGACAAACCGAAGGAGCCCCGATAACCGATGAGCGATTTAGAGATTCGGTGCGAGCACAAGCCCTCTCCCGCCAAGCTGGAGGTCATGGGCGTGGACGACTGGCCGATCTGGAAGAAGGAGGTCTCGACCTTTCCCTGGCAGTACAGCCAAACCGAGACCTGTTACGTGGTTCGAGGACGTTTCAGCGTCACCCCCGAGGGCGGCGAGCCTGCGAGCTTCGGGCGCGGGGACCTCGTCACCTTCCCCGCCGGACTCTCCTGCACCTGGGAGATCCAAGAACCGGTCGAAAAGCACTATCGACTCGATTGATCCCCGCCGACCGCAAGCCCCTATCGCCCGACAACGAAAACGACGACGAGAGAGGATCATATGCGCACCCTACCCTGGCTCACCCTGTTCCTGATGCTGCTGCAGTCGCCCGCCCAGGCGAGCGACATGACGATCGCCGACACGGTCTTCAAGCTGCCATTGGCCGAGGACGTCACCATGGACGACGCGGTCGATTCCATGCTGCTTCGCGCCAACGCGCTCAATTTCAAGCTGGTCGCCCGACTGCCGCTGTCCAAGGAGCTGGACGCCATGGGCGTTCCCAGCAAGCATATTGAGATCTTCCAGTTCTGCGACGCCCGAATCGCGGCCCAAATGCTCAAGGCGAACCTGGACTTCTCGGCCTATCTGCCCTGTCGCATCACACTCATCGAGGATCAGGACGGGAAGCCCTGGCTGGTCACGCTCGATTTGGATCAGGTGATCGGCATGGCCGACCTGCCGCCCGATCTCAAGGAACTGGCCACCAAGGTGCGCGACACCATGAAGGAGATCATGCAAGCGGGCGCCAACGGGGACCTCTGAGCCATGAACGATCTCAGCCTCTCGCGGGCCGCGCGGCTAGCGGGCATCACCCGGTCCGAACTCCAATACCGCATCCGCAGGGGCGAGATCCAAACCTTCGAGGGATCGATCGCGATCGAGGATCTGCTCAGAGCCTTTCCCTCGATCCGTCTCGACGACGACTCGGCGCTGGAACGTGTCGAGCGCATCAAGCGCGAGGCCCTGCCCAAGCGCGAGGAGACGGAGACGAGACTTCCGGACGCACAGGTCCTGGTCGCGCGCCTGCACGGTCTGAGCGAGGGTCTCGCGAACCGCATCGCCGAGCTGGACGCGGCGAAGGCGCTGCTCGACGAGACCGGCGAGCGCCTGACCGGGCTTGCCGACCTCTCGTCGAGCGATCTACCAGACGCCCTGAACGCCACGCGCGACTGGTTCGCGGAGCGTCGACGCCAACTCGACGCACACGACGCCTCCAGCAATCGGACCACATTCTTCGTCAACGACACCTTTCTGCGCATCATGGCCGCCAACGTCAAACTCATCCCGAGCGGACACGACTTCTTCGTCGAGGGCAACGAATCCATCCTCGACGCCTCGGTGCGTGCCGGACTCAAAATGAACTACGGCTGTTCCAGCGGCAACTGTGGCGACTGCAAGGCCCGTGTCGTCAGCGGCGAGACCTGGCGGATGCGCAATCACGACTATCTGTTGAGCGAGCGCGAAAAGTCGATGGGCTACATTCTCACCTGCTCGCACACCGCCGTAACCGATTTGGTGATCGAAGCCGCCGAGGCCACCAAAGTGACGGATCTGCCGCATCAATGCATTCGCGCCAGCGTGCGCACCATCGATCGACGCTCGCCGACCCTCATGTCGCTTCAGCTGCGGACACCGCGCACCCAGACCCTGCGCTTTATGGCCGGGCAGCGGGTGCGGCTGACCCTGGCCAACGGCCAGAGCCGCGAATTGCCGATCGCGAGCTGTCCGTGCAACGGACGCAACCTCTGGTTCCTGATCCGGCGCGGGACGGACGCCTTCTCGACGGCCATCTTCGATACATTGAAACAGGGGCAGAGCCTGGAGATCGAGGGCCCGCACGGCACCTTCATCCTCACCGAGGACACCACCGACCCTGCCGTCTTCATCGCATTCGACGAGGGGATCGCTCCGATCAAGAGCCTGATCGAGCACGCCATCTCGATCGACATGATCGAGTCATATGCACTCTATTGGGAGACGCGCCAGCCGGAGGGACATCACGAATCGGGCTGGTGTCGCGCCCTGCGCGACGCGCTGGGCAACTTCGCATTCATACCGAGCACCGGCGATGCGCCGGAGCTGATCGCAGACCGAATCGCACAGGGGCGGATAGATCCCGACCGTCACCGCTTCTACATCGCCGGCCCGACCGAGATGGTCGGACGGATGGTCTCAGGATTGACTGAGAGGGGAATACCGGAGGAGAGAATCGCCTCCGAACGCCTAGAAGACTGATCGTCCTCAGGCAGCTTGCGGTCTGGCGGCTTCGGGCGGCAAAAACACGGTACCTTTGCCGAAACGGTTGACGGCCAGATCACGCACCCAGGACGGGGCGTCCGCATAGAGCCGGATATAGATGTAGCCAAGATCGCCGCGCACCATGGACGCGACCCAGCGCTCCAGTTCCTGTTGTTTATTGTCCATCGCTGCACACTCCACTCGGACCCTAATACATTCCCCGATGCCATAAGCGCGGGCTCGGGATCAATTGGGTATCCACTGCTTCACCCACTGCGGCAACCACGCCATTTATTACCTAGATTCCTTTCCTTCATCCTGAGTATGCACGAAACGCCGCCAATTCAACAGACCGTGAATCGAAAGAAATCCTCAGGATTCCTGCCTTTGGAGCAACAACATGTAGTTCACCCCGAGCCAGCGGCTGTAACTGAAACGTCGTGTCAATGGATTGATCCGCACACCTGTCTCATGAAGCAGGTCGAATTGGTCGCCTAGGTATTCCCGCACCGTCTGCGGAGGAACCAGCTTGCGGTAATGGTGCGTCCCACGCGGCAGCCAGCGCAGAATGTATTCGGCCCCGAGGATGGCGATCACATAGGCGGCAAGGGTGCGATTGATGCTGGCGACGAACATCGTGCCGCCCGGCTCGACCAGCCGACCGCAGTCGGCCAGAAAATCGGGCAGGCGGTCGACGTGCTCGACCACCTCCATATTGAGCACCACATCGAAGCGCAATCCCTCGTCGACCAGCCGGTCGACACTCGCCACGCGGTAGTCGATCGATAGGCCGCCGGACTGCGCATGCAGTCGCGCCACGGCGATATTCTTCTCGGTCACGTCGACTCCGGTCACCTCGGCCCCCAGACGCGCCATCGACTCGCTCAGGATGCCACCACCACAGCCGACGTCGAGCACGCGCACCCCATCGAGCGGGCGCTCCTGTGCCGGATCGCGCCCCAGATCGGTGGCGAGCCGCTCGCGGATATAGGCCACCCGAAAGGCATTGAGCCGATGCAGCGGCCAGAAGGGACCTTCGACATCCCACCAGCGGTGCGCGAGACGTTCGTAATAGGCCACCTCATCGGGATCGACGCTGGGCGCGCTCACGTGGGTCGAGGTCATAAGACGGGCTCCTTTGCGAGAATGTGAGACCAGGACGCGCCCTCGAACCGCAGGAGTTCAAAGCACATCGGTCAGGACAAAAGACGGCGGCAAAGCGCGCAATCCGGCGCGCACTCGCGAGTCGGATCGCGGATCTCGCCCCGAATCCAAGGCTCAGGATTCGGGTGCGACCGCTGCCAGATACTCGCGCGACTGCATCTCGATCAGACGACTGATCAGGCGCTCATGCGCAAAATCCTTCAGCCCGCCGCCATAGAGCTGGGCGACCGGCGCAGCAGCCGACATAATCAGCTTGACTCGCTGGTCATAGAACTCATCGACCAGATGCAGGAAGCGCCGTGACGCGTCATCCTGCTTCTGCCCGAGCAGCGGCACGCCGGACAGCAGCACCGTATGGTACTCACGGGCGATCTCGATATAGTCCGACGCCGAGCGCATGGTCCCGCACAGGGCCTCGAAATCGAACCAGGCCACATCCATACCCAGACCGTGCACCGGGAAGGACCGCCCATTCACCTGGAAATCGCTGGCCCCCACTTCGTGCCCGCCGGTCAGTCGATGGAAATATTCGGCGAGATGACGCTCCCCATCCTCCGTATCGAGGAAGAAAACGCCCTCTTCGGCCAGGGCGCGCAACCGGTAGTCCGTTCCGCCATCCAGCTCGAACACCCGGGTATGCTCCTTGAGCAGATCGATGGCCGGCAGAAACAACTGCCGCTGCAGGCCATTGCGGTAGAGATCGTCCGGTGCCGTGTTCGCCGTCGTCACCAGCGTCACGCCACGCGAGAAGAGCGCCTTCAGCAGGCCGTGCAACAGCATCGCATCGGTGATATCGGTCACCAGGAATTCGTCGAGACAGAGCACCCGCGCCTCGGCCCTAAGCCGATCGGCCACCACCTCCAGCGGATCCGGCTGCTTGGGCAGACGCGACATGATGTCGTGGACCTCGCGCATGAAGTGATGGAAATGGACCCGGCGCTTTCCGGCCAGCTCCAGATCCTCCATAAACCAGTCCATCAAATAGGTCTTGCCGCGCCCCACGCCACCCCAGAAATAGACCCCCCGAACCGGCGCCACGGGGCCGGAGAGGCGGTTGCGGATCTGCCCCAGCAACCCGCGACGCGGCTCGACGGGTGGCTCGCGGAGGAGCGTGCAATGCAATGATAGAAGCAGGTCGGCGGCCTGCTGCTGGACGCTGTCGAGTGGCTTGAACGGCTTTTTACAGATGCTGTCGGTCATGGGTGGAATCGGGTTTGCCAACGTCAGCGCCCGTCCCGATGGGATGCGGGACCGCACGCTGAAAGGTGAAAGGGAAAAGGACCGCGCGGGAGAATGAATCGCGTCAGAACCGTGCCAGATAGGCCGCGATGCGCTCGACGCCCTCGGCCAGACGATCCAGCTCACGCGTATAGGCGAAGCGGACGTAGCGACCGGCCTTGTGATCGCCGAAATCCTGTCCGGGCGTCACCGCCACACCGACCTCTTCGAGCAGACCGCTGGCGAAGGCCATGGAGTCCATCTCGACGCGCTCCGGCAGTTCGGCATAGAGATAGAAAGCGCCGTCGGGGCGGTTCGGGATCTGGAAGCCGAGCTCACGCAGCCTGGGCAGCAGGAAATCGCGCCGCGCCTCGAAGGCACGTCGGCGCTCCTCCAGAATATCCAGGGTCTCGGGCTCGAAGGCCGCCAACGCCGCGTGCTGGGCCGGGGTATTGGCGGCGATGAAGAGATTCTGGGCCAATCGATCCATGACGCCGATCGCCTCCGCCGGACCCGCAACCCAGCCGAGACGCCATCCGGTCATGCCGAAATACTTCGAGAAGCTGTTGATGACATAGAGGTCCTCCCGCCCCAGGGCCAGGGCGGTCACATCCGGCACCTGATATACGAGCCCCTGATAGATCTCGTCGACGATGAGGGCCGCCCCGCGCTCCCGGCACAGCGTATAGAGATCGGCGAGTGCCGGGGCGTCCAGAACGGATCCGGTCGGATTGGCCGGCGAGGCGACCACCAGGGCGCGCGTTCCGGGCAACCAGACCTCCTCGGCACGCTCGGTGGTCAATTGGAAATCGCTGTCGGCGCCGACCGGCACGCACTGTGGCTCGGCACCGAGCAGACGCAGGACCTGGCGATAGCAGGGATAGGAGGGATCGCCGAGCAGCACCCGGTCGCCCGGCTCTAGGAGCGCCGAGAACACCAGCTGCAACGCGCCGGACGCCCCTGGAGCGACCAGGATGCGCTCGGCCCCGACGGAAACGCCATAGCGCCTGGCGTAATGCTCGGCGATCGCCTGACGCAGTTTGCCGAGACCCGCCGCCGGGGTGTAATGGGTCAGCCCCTCCGACAACGCGCGCTGCCCCGCCGCCTGGATGGGCTCTGGCGTGGCGAAATCCGGCTCGCCGATCTCCAGATGGACGATGGAACGACCGAGGGCCTCCAGCTCGCGCGCCCGTCCGAGCAGACGCATCACGTGGAAAGGTTCGACCGCAAGGGCTCGCGCAGCGAGGGCGCGCCCGGTCGATGGTGTGTCGCGACCGATACTCATGATGCCGCCCAGACCTCGCGATGCAAACGATCCAGACGCGCCAAATCGACCCAGGGGGGGTCGCCCAGTTCCCCGACCAGTGCACGCGCCGGGCTCTCGGGATCACCAAGCGCATCGACCACCAGGGGCGCCGCACCAAAATCCTGCCCGATCGTATAGTCGTTCACCGTCACCAGCAGGGCTCGGATTCCTGCCGCCAGGGCGGACTGGGCACCGTTGTCGGAGTCCTCGATGGCAACAGCGTCCTCCGGCCCGAGCCCCAACTCGGACAGCGCCAACACGAAAATGTCCGGCGCGGGCTTCTTATTGCGTACCTGATCGCCTGCGGCGATCACCTCGAACCAGGACGAAAGACCGGGCTCACCGGCATGATCGAGCAGCTCGACGACATTCTCGGGGGTCGTGGTGGTCGCCACCGCGAGACGGATTCCGGCATCGCGCGCCTCGCGCAGCAGGCGCATGACACCGACCCTCAAAGGGATGCGTCCCTCACGCAGCATCGAGAGATAGCGGCGCGTCTTGGCCGCGTGCAGATCGGCGACGAAGGTCTCGGCAGACGCAGAGGCATCCAGCGAAATCCCGGCCCGCTCCATGTAGTAACGGATCCGCTCCTTGCCGCCAGCGACGGCCAGAAGCTCGCCATAGAGCGCCGGATCCCAGTGCCAATCCAGCCCGACCTCGGCGAAGGCGGCATTGAAGGCCACCCGATGGCCATCGCCCTCGGTGTCAGCGAGCGTGCCATCCACATCGAAGATCAATGCCTTGAATCCCAACATACAGCGACTCCACCTTGCTCTCACATGAACCTGCGCCGGCTCGAAGGGCAAAGATTACCCCACCGACGCGGGCCGCGCACCGCCACGAGCCCCTGTATCAAGTTGCTCAGGAGACGCCGATCTGATACTAAAGCAGGTTTTCGCGGCGCGGATCCGAGGAGAGGAGCGATGGACCGATCCGGTCCGCAAGACATCTCTACGACTCGAGCCTTCGGGAGAGCACAATGGCCGAAGCAATAACACAAGAAAACGAGACGTTTACCTTCGAACCCTACAACGCAGGGAGCGACGAAGAGTACATGAACCCCGAGCAGGAGGAACATTTTCGCGAAATTCTCCTCGCTTGGAAAAGGTCCCTGATGGAAGAGGTCGATCGTACCGTTCATCACATGCAGGACGAGGCGACCAACTTCCCAGACCCCAACGATCGCGCCACGCAGGAGTCCGAGTTCAGCCTCGAACTGCGTACACGCGATCGCGAGCGCAAGCTGATCAAGAAGATCGATGAGGCACTCGGTCGTCTCGACGATCACGACTACGGCTTCTGCGAGGCATGCGGCGTCGAGATCGGCATCCGTCGACTAGAGGCCCGCCCCACCGCAACCCTCTGCATCGATTGCAAGACGCTCGACGAGATCCGCGAGAAGCAGCGCGGCTGAGGAGCCTTGTCCTTCCGATCGAAGCATGACGGAAGACACCCCGGACACCCCATCCTACCGAGGGCGCTTCGCGCCCTCGCCCACCGGAGCCCTGCATTTCGGCTCCCTGATCGCAGCCCTCGCCAGCTATGCCGACGCACGCGCCCACCAGGGCGCCTGGATCCTGCGCATGGAGGATCTGGATCGTCCCCGTGAGCGACCTGGGGCCGCCGAACGTATCTTGGAGACGCTACGCGCGTTCGGCTTCGCTTGGGACGAGCCGATCCTCTATCAGAGCGCGCGCACCTCGGCCTATGAGGAGGCGCTTGCCCGACTCACCCAGCTCGGTCTCGCCTATCCCTGCGGCTGCACCCGATCCGAGATCGCCGCCACCGCCACGCTCGGCGCGGAAGGTCCCGTCTATCCCGGCACCTGCCGCGAAGGTCTCGCCCAAGGACGCGCCCAGAGAAGCATCCGGCTGAATACGCACGGGACGCAGATCCATTTCGAGGATCGGATCCAAGGACCGCAGAGCCAGTCGATCGAGGAGAGCATCGGCGACTTCGTGCTGCATCGGGCCGACGGCATCCACGCCTATCAGCTCGCCGTCGTGGTCGACGACGCCCACCAGAACATCACCCACGTGGTTCGCGGTGCCGACCTGCTGCTCTCGACGCCGCGCCAGATCCTGCTGCAACGTCTTCTCGGCTTCTCCCGGCCCACCTACGCCCACGTCCCGCTGATCCTCGACGAGCAGGGACGCAAGCTCAGCAAATCGTATGCAGCCGCGCCGGTCGATCCCAGCGACCCACTACCGGCACTGAACCTGGCCTGGAGACTGCTCGGTCAACCGTCCCTACCCGAGCACGGCAGCCCGGAAGCATTCTGGGATCTGGCGATCCCCCGGTGGCGCCTAGAAGACATCCCGTCCAGAGAGGCCATAACCATCACATAAATCGCGCGCCGACTCATGCGCTGAGAGGCGTGTGGCTAGCGGGACGTCAGCGGATAGACCCAACCAGCGATGCGCCCTCCTGCCGGGTTGCGGATCGCTCCAGGCTGGACATCCATGAGGGTGAAACGCCCACCCACAGCGAACAGGCGAATCCGACGCGCATAGGCCGTCGGATCGCGCCACGGGCGGTTGTCGTAGTTCTCCTCAGCGAGCGCGACCCAGCCTTGGTCGAGATCCACTTCCACCACCACGGCCACATGCCCGAAACGCCACGCGGCGTCCTCCAGGTCGGGCGCGTAGATCACCAGGTCACCGCGCTGCGGGGCACGCTTGGCGGATCCATTGAGCGAACGACCGAGCGGAATCGGGGTGCGATCAGGAAGCCCCTGCCCTTCCTTGAGACTGAAGATGTCCGTAGCCGTCGGAACATCCCCGAAGGTCAGCCCAAGGTTTTGGATCCACCAGCGCCGCGCGTACTCGACGCATTGATAGGTCACGCCCGCGTATTCGAACAGCTGCGGATCGGGCGACGTTTTCCCGACGCGGATCTCTCCCGATTCGAGATCGACGTAGCTGAAATCCAGACGAAGACAGGTCGAGACGCAGTTTGAGCGCGCCTCGACCCCACCCGAGACACCGAGCCGCAATCCAAACGGCGTCACGCAGGGTCCGTCGCACGCCCGCCGAGCGGCGCGGAGCTGCGACAGGCGTTCCAGTGGCCCGACATTTGAGGGCCGAACCATGAGGTCCGCACCGTCCGTATGCGGAAGGTGCTGGGCTGCCGGGTCCATTGATGAGAGTGCTTCGGCAAAGGACGGTCTAGAGATGAGGCAGAACAGGCCAACAAGGGCAGCGAACAACATGCACCAGCAGGAACGGTCGAAAGCAAGAACGGGATGGATCATGTTGTTCGGTGCATGTGGACAGCGGCGATCATCATCGCTACCCCAGCAACCGATGAATGAGCTGTCACCGCTGCCGAAAGGTCAAGTAGCAGTCAAACTGCGGAAACCTGCCGCTCGGCTTGTTTCAACGGGTGACGCAAGCACCCCAAGAGTTGACGCCCGTCTCATTGGTGCGAGCGACTTCTGCACGCGGATTGCGGTCGGTTTAGCTTGGGGCTTCAGTGTCGGGATAGCGCGGGGATGCGGCCACTCAGGATCCTAATAGCACTCAGCTCAGGACTCCGGTAACGCCTGAGTTCGGCGGCGTTTGAGGCGACGCGCACTTTGCGGCACCAAAGGGTGTGGCGGGTCAAACCTCCGCTGCAACGATCCGTTGGGCGCACTTTCGCCGCGCTTCAAGAACCGCGCTTTTCGGCGATGTTCAGGCCTTTATACAGGGACTGGTGGATGTATACGGCGCCCGTAGCAGGAAGTAGCAAATCTGGATCTTCGCAGCGAAACCGCGCTACACCCGCATCACGCAGACGGACACCAATGATTGACGCATCGAACAGCCTTTGCATCAATTCTCTGGCGCCATATTTTTCAACCAGTTTGGGTGCGTTCTCAGTCAATGCAGCAGCAAATTCATCAATAGAATCGAAGCGATGTTGCGTTTGCCTCAGAGCCTCAAGGAGAGCATCAAATTCGGAGAAGACGCGTCGATATTCTTGCTTGAGATCGTCCACCTTCCAGGCGCTATAGAGTTCTTCGGCCTCTCGGATCGTGTCTTTCGCGATCTCGGTTTCTCCCAAGGGAGTGCGCTTTTGGCACAGTTGCAAGAATTGAATAATCTCTCTCGGCCGAAGAAATGTTCGCTTCACCAAGTAGTTAAAAGGCGCAATACTTCCTCGCATATCGCCTTCTTCGAAGATGTCATCGATGGTCAACCCGTCAGGCAAGCGGGCGTTGACCAAATCTCTCAGAAGATCAACGCTCCAACTAATTTCTTCTTCTACAGCGCGATGCTTGTCTTTGTCGTCAAATCGGAGCCCTTGATAGATGTCTGACCTGAGGAACGTAACAACATGAATTCCTGTGCCATCTCTGTGCGAATATCTGTCGTTGATCTCTTTTGTTGCCTTCATCAAGCCGACTAGGAGGCTCTGTGACACCTCGGAACCATCCCATGAGTCATCCAACCGATCGGCGGCTACAAGTACGCCAACCCGGCCACATACTTTTTCGACCGCATCAACAAGCAAATCAATGACTTGAGGCGTAAGAGGCATCTCCTGCTTGGAGCGTTCGAAGCCAACCCCAAATCCGAACGCCTCGAGGTTGAACGCCTCTAACCCTTTCAGCAATCGCTTCGCCGTAGCAGTGGGCGTCGGCGCATCATTACCAAAATTCTTAGCTACAAAGCTGCGAATTTGTTCAAGACCTTTTCGCGCATCCTCATCCAGCATTTCAGCTGGTGCTTCTAGTGCTGCGGCAGCTGCGTCTACTGCAATAGTGAACTTCCAAGCATTTGAATGCGCCTGTTCGGGTAGCAGGCCTCGCTCTTCATACTGACGCAGCGCTCCCCAAGCGTACTGATCTGGAGTCATTAGACTTACTCGACAGGCGGGACCATAACGGTCGGCCGCCAATCTCGGGAGCTGCGTGAATATTGATGATTTTCCCGATCCCTTTCGCCCAATGAAATGCGCGCTACGAAAGCTTAACGCCTCGCCTACTTGGGGTGTATCGATGAAGTAATCAGCCAGGCGGCGGTCCGATTCGGCGTCTATAGGCGGTTTTCTTATTCCATGTATCATTCAGTTCACGGGCTCAGGTACCAAGTAATCTATACTTA